>DASUPX010000220.1:0-4425 GCA_036280905.1 Rubrobacter sp.
CCGCCTGCCAGGCAGCCTCGCTCCCGGCAAGTCCGGCACCTAGAATCGTTACGTCGGGCATAGAAGATGGTCCTTTACGCATGGCTTACGAGAACGCCTATTCTACGCCATGTACCCAGGGCGAGACGGATCGGTCGTGGCAAGCAGAACGAGGCAAACCAGACCGCTTCGCGAGACGCCCACCTGTACCCCACGACCGCACGGCACGCGGAAACCGCAACCCGAAGGATCTACGGTCTCAGCCTGTAGAACCGCCAGAAATCGTTCTCGATGGGCAGGATCTCCACTTCGGCGAAGCCTGCCTCGGTGGCGTACCGGCGCAGGGTCTCGGCGCGCATCACGGTTCCGGTTGCGGCCGAGGGCTGCTCGGACATGCCGACGGGCAGGCAGTGGAGAACGCTCCAGCCGTAGAGCAGCCGCTCGACCTCGTCTCCGGGTGCGGTAAAGGTGTCGGCCGCGCGCTCGTCCGCTAGCAGGACGGTGCCGCCCTCGGCCAGCAGACCGCGCAAGTTGCGCAGGACCTCAACGGGACGTGGCATGTCGTGTAGCGCCTCGAACATCGTGACCAGGTCGTAGGAGCCCGAGAAGGTGCTGTCCCCTGCGTCGCGCACCGCGAAGCTGACACGGTCCGCAAGGCCCGTCCCAGCCAGGTTCTCGCGTGCCAACCCGACCGAGTACTCGTCGAGGTCGAACCCGTCGACCAGGACCCCTGGGTAGGCCCGCGCAAGCGCGATGCTCGACCGGCCGGCCCCGCAGGCGACGTCGGCGACCCGGGCCGGGGGGTCCTGGCCGAGCCGCACGTGCACGTCAGGCACGGCCGGGAGCCACTCGCTGCCAAGCAGGTTGTCGAACTGGAGCCCGTTCATCTCGGCCTGGCCCTCGCAAAAATCCGCGTCGTAGCGCGCGTAGGGAACCCCGCCGCCGGAACGGAAGGCCTCGATGACCTCTGGCAAGGGCCTGACCATGCCCGCCATCATCCTGGCGAAGGGCGCCAGGTAGTTAGGGTTGTCGGGCTCGGCAAGGACTTCGGCATGGCCCTCCGGGAGGCTGTAGCGGCGGTCGGACTCCCCGCCGGAGACCCCGAGGATGCCGCTCACGGCCTGCTGCTCCAGCCACTCCCGCACGTAGCGTTCGTGCGTGTTCGTCGCGTCGGCGAGCTCGGCCGCGGTGGCGGGTCCATGGTCGGCGAGCGCGCCATAGAAACCAAGCCGGTTCCCGATGTAGACCATGTAGAGATCGCTCATCCCGAGAACCGCACCAAAGAGACGCTCCACGAGCGCGTCGCGATCTTGCTCGGGGGTTTGAGTCGTTTGCTCCGTCATGGCGTTGCTCCTTTCGAGAGTCCGGTCCCGATCGGGCAGTTTGCGAACCGCCCCTACCGGTTGATGGGGGTTCGGTCCACGGCCGCCCTCTGCGGCCGCCTCACGCGTTGCCCCCGCGTTCCTCGGGCCCGCATCTCTTCCACGGGACACGGTCCGGGAGCCCCGTACGCATCCCATGAACAGTGTAACAAGAGGGAGTTCTCGGCCGAAAGGGCGATCATGCAAGATCGGCCCCACACTCCCGGCCGTCCACGAGCCAGGGGCGGGCCCGTGCAAAAAGTCCTTTGGCCGTCATGCTCGCCCAACTTCCCTGTCTCCAAGATCACTCATTTGGGGGATGTGCGCGGACCGGGCTTCTGATATAAGGCGTTGCTTGCGACATAGGGAACAAGCGAGGAGGTGATGCATGGACTTGCGTCCGGCCCGGTGCCGGAGAGATTCGACCTGCTAGCGAGGAGGTAAGTACCGCATGACCGAACAGATAGCCCCGAGCCTCGACTTCGAGGCGATGCGCCGTGCCATAGAGGGGAGCGACTACGAGGCGCTCGTCTCCTTCTACGCCGACGACGCCGAGCTACGCCTGGTCAACAAGGACTCCACGCCCAGTTCGCCGACGGTGCTTCGTGGCAAGGAGGAGATCTCCGAGATGCTGCGGGACGTGTGCGGGCGGGCGATGACCCACCACGTCGAGGATGAGGTCGTCGGCGAGGACCGCGTTTCCTTCAACGAGGCGTGCGAGTATCCGGACGGGGTCAAGGTGCTCGGCGCCACGACGATGCAATTGCGGGACGGCATGATCGTCCGCCAGACCAACATAGAAGCCTGGGACGGGTAGACAAGCACGTGATGACCGGTAGGGGGAGCGCGTCGGCGGCAGGCTCCTGCGCCAGAACGCGCTCCCCCTACCGTATGGACGGTCAACAGCAGATCGCCGGGTTCTGTACGGGATGGGCAAGTAGTCAGGGCAACGGGTGCGGAAACCAGGATGAACGGCGATAAGACCGCCAGCCCCATCGTAAGGTCCGTCGAGCTTCCCGGACGGGTTGGCCTTTCCTATGTCGAACAGGGAGACCCGTCGGGTGTTCCCGTCGTTTTTTTGCACGCCATCGCAGACTCCTGGCGATCGTTCGAACCGGTGCTCTCCAGTTTGCCGTGGTCCGTTCATGCGTTCGCCTTGACGCAAAGGGGACATGGCGATGCGAGTCGTCCCGCAGGGGGCTACCGTCCCCGAGATTTTGCGATGGATCTTGCTGCCTTCATGGACGTACTCCAACTCGAGGCGGCCGTCCTCGTGGGCGGTTCGAGTGGTGGCTTCGTGGCCCGACGCTTCGCGATAGACTACCCTAATCGCACCCTCGGGCTCGTGTTTCTTGGCTCACCCGCAAGCCTTTCAGACAAACCGGGCGTGCTGGAGATGTGGGACTCGACCTTCTCCAGGCTGAAGGATCCCTTGCCACCCGACTTCGTGCGCGAGTTCGTGAAGGGAACGTTGGCACGACCGATACCGCAAGCATTCTTCGAAACCGTAGTGCAGGAGAACCTGAAGGTTCCGGCGCGGGTGTGGAGGGCGACGCTCAAAGGATTACTAGAAGACGATTCCCTGAGAGACCTCTGTGAGATCAAGGCTCCCACCCTCATCGTGTGGGGGGATCGGGATACGATCCTTCCACGAAGCGATCAAGATCTCCTCGAAGCATCGATCACGGGCTCGCAGCTTCTGGTGTATCCAGGCGCAGGACACGCTTTCTATTGGGAGGAGCCCGAACGAGTTGCGTCCGACCTCGCGGCTTTCATCGCGAGTCCAAGGAGAAAAAGCGATTCATCGAAAGGAATGAGCAAGATGTCGGTCCAGCAAAACAAGGAGACCTTCAGACGTTACGTCGATGAGGTCTGGAAGAGCGAGAACCTCGACTTCGCGGACGAGATCTTCGCCGAGAAGTACCTCTCCCACCAGTCCGACGGCACCACCCTGGAACGCGGTCCCGAAGACGTCAAGAAGTTCGTCATGGAATACCGCTCCGCCTTCTCGGACATCGAGAACATCGCCGAAGACATGATCGGGGAAGACGACAAGGTCGTGAACCGCTGGACGCTGCACGTCACGCACACCGGCGATTTCAGGGGTATCCCCGCCACCAACAAGCGCATAACGATCACCGGAATAGGCATCTTCCGCTTCTCCGAAGACGGCAAAGTCGTAGAAAGCTGGGACAGCCTCGACCAGCTGGGGATGCTTCGACAGCTAGGCGCTGTCTAGCACGGCGCTTCGCGCCTTGTCAGCACGCTCAGGCTAGCGCCTTCGCTTGTCAGCAACGCTCCGCCCGGCTGCGCCTGGCTCGCTGTCAGCCAGATCCCGCTGCGACCTGCACCCTTCCGCTCTAGAGATTCGATGCCCGGTAAAGGTGGGTAGTCGAAGCCGCCGTTACGAACCGAGACGACTGGCTGAAAGCGAGAGCCGAAGGCTCGAAGCGGGCTGAAAGCGAGGCCGCAAGGCCGACGCGGGCTGACAAGCCGGCGGAGGCGTAAGCCGGAGCCGGCGTGCTGACAAGCGCAGGCGAAGCCGAAGCGTGCGGCGCGGCGCAAAGCGCCGCGCCTACCAGGCTGTGGCTCCTCCGTCGACCACGATGGTCTGGCCCGTTATGTAGGCGGCGGCGGGCGAGGCGAGAAAGATTACGACGCCTTTGAGGTCTTCTGGGTTCCCGAAGCGGTGAAGTGGGATGCCCTCCAGCATCTCGGTCTCGAATTTGTCGATCAGGCCCCCGCTCATGCGGGTTGGAAACCAGCCGGGGGCTATGGCGTTGACGGTGATGCCGTGCTGCGCCCAGCTCGTGGCCAGGTCGCGGGTCATGGAGATGATGGCTCCCTTGGAGGAGTTGTAGCCCACGGTCTGCATGTAATCGGGACGGCCCCCGACCAGCCCGGCGACGGAGGATATGTTGATGATGGTGCCGCCCCGTTCGGTCTCGATCATGCGCCGCCCCGCGGCCTGGGACATGAGGAACGTGCCCCGCACGTTGACCCTGAGCACCTGGTCGAAGCGCTCCAGGGGCATCTCCGCTGGCGGTGCCCCCCAGGTGGCGCCGCTGTTGTTGACCACGATATC
>DASUPX010000221.1:0-6180 GCA_036280905.1 Rubrobacter sp.
GTTCCTGACGTGGAAGAAGCCGGAGGGCAGCGGCTCGAAGGGGGCCTTGAAGCCGGGAAGCCCCGTCACGGAGAGCGCGCCCATCGTGGTGCCGTGGTAGGCCACGTCCCTGGAGATGATCTTGTACCGTCCCGGCTCGCCATTGGCCTTGTGGTACTGCCTGGCCAACTTGATGACGGTCTCCACCGCCTCAGAACCGGAGGAGACGAAGAAGGTGGAGTTGAGGTCCCCAGGTGCGATCTCGGCGATCTTGGCCGCAAGCTCCAGGCTTCTCGGGTGCTGGAAGCTCCAGTTTGGGAAGAAGCCTAGCTCCTTCATCTGCTTGTGGGCCGCGTCCGCAAGCTCCGTCCTGCCGTGGCCAACCTGCGTGGTGAAGAGCCCCGCGAGGCCGTCAACGTAGGTGTTGCCCTTGTCGTCGGTTACGTAAGAGCCATTCCCAGAGACGATGACCGGTAGCTTCGACCAATCCTCAGCGTAAGGCGTGAAGTGGAGCATCAGGTTATCCACGCCCGCGAGCGAGGTGGAATCGCCCTGTTCTCCTAGTCCTCTCATGACGTCCATTTGTTACCTCCGTAAGACAGAGCCACACGGTTCCCCGCACTTTGCACGAATGCTACATGGTTACTGTAAAGCGGTCAAGATCATGGGCCCCAGGAGCCTCAATTGTGGCGCGCCCATATGCCGCAAAGATCACCCATTTGTACCATGCGGTACGCGAAGTGTGGTGTTACCCTCTCTCTGGGAGATATAGTAACAATAATGTCTAGAGCGCGGACGGAAAACACGCTTCGGGTTGTCGCCGGGGGATCGGGCGGCAAGCTGGAGACCGTGTCAGGAGAAGAGCTTCCGCTGGAGACGACCAGCTTCGTCGGGCGCGGGCGGGAGCTGTCGGAGGTGGAAGGTCTGCTCGGCCGGACCCGGCTTCTCACGCTCGTCGGGGTGGGGGGCTCCGGCAAGACGCGCCTGGCCCTGCGGGTCGCGATGCGGCGGGCTGATGAGGGCGATGTGTGGTGGGTGGAGTTGGCCTCCCTTTCCGATTCCGAACTCGTCCCCAAAAAGGTCGCTTCGACCCTGGGCGTGGCCGAGTCGCCGAAACGCCAGACGGGCGAGCTACTAGTCGATTATTTGGGATCTCGGGAAGCGCTCCTGATCCTGGACAACTGCGAGCATCTGGTGGGGGCGTGCGCGACTCTCGCGGACGTTTTGCTGCGCGCCTGCCCCCGCGTGCGCATCCTGGCGACGAGCCGCGAGCCGCTTGGCGTGGCCGGGGAGGTATCGTGGACAGTTCCCCCGCTCTCGCTGCCCGAGGTGGGGCGTGCACGGATCCCGAAAGAGTTACTGGGGTGCGAGGCGGTCGGGCTCTTCGTCGAGCGGGTTGGGTCCGTCGAGCCTGGTTTCGCCCTGACCGAAGAGAATGCCACGGCGGTGGTGGATCTGTGTGCGAGGCTCGACGGGTTGCCGCTGGCCATAGAGCTCGCCGCCTCCAGGGTCAAGGTACTCTCCGTGGGGGAGATCCTGGAAAGACTAGACGACCGTTTCCGCCTCTTGCGGGGTAACAGGACTGCCGTTCCCCGCCACAGGACGCTGGAGGCAACCATAGACTGGAGCCATGGTCTCCTTTCCGAGCAGGAGAGGACCCTGTTCAGGAGGCTCTCGGTTTTCGCCGGCGGTTGGACGCTTTCGGCGGTGGAGGACATCTGCTCCGGCGACGGGATCGAAAAGGAAGAGGTCCTCGAGCTGCTCGCCAGCCTGGTGGACAAGTCGCTGGTGGTCGTGGTGCGGAACGAGCAGGAGTCACGTTACCGGATGCTGGAGACCGTCAGGCAGTACGCGTCGGTAAAGCTAGGAGAAGCGGCAGAACGGGAGGCCGTTAGTGACAGGCACGCGAACTTCTTGCTCGATCTCGCCGAGCGGGCCGAGACGAGGCTGGCGGGCCCGGAGCAGGCGGCGTGGTTGGATCGGCTGGAGGCCGAGCACGACAACCTGAGGGTTGCGCTTGTATGGCTGACGGAACGAGGAGAGGCGGAGCGGGGCTTGATGCTCGCGGCGGCGCTGCTCCGATTCTGGTGGTTTCGGGGGCATCTTGCCGAAGGACGGATGCGGCTCGAGGGGCTGCTCGACCTACGGCCCACGGTGCCGGTTCGGGACGAGGTGCGGGCCAAGGCACTCCATACGCTCGCGATACACCGTTTCTCCGACGACACCCTCGAAGATTGGACGATGGTACGCTCTCGCTTGCAAGAGAGCCTGAAGATATACAGGAGGCTGGGAGACGAGCCACACGCGGCCGCCGTCCTCCGAAACCTCGGGCGCGTCAGGGCCGTGCTCGGTGATTGGACGGCGGCGTACGCTTCCTTGAACGAGAGCCTGGAGATCATGCGCCGGTCGGGCACCGAACCTGACGTCGCCCTCTCGCTCTTCTATCTGGGCATGGTGCAGCTACATCGCGAAGACCTCTCGCCGGCACGCGCCAACCTCGAGGACGGCCTGGAGCTCTTCCGTAAGCTGGAAGATAAGTTCTGGGTCAACGCCTGTCTGGTCCATCTAGCATACATCGACTGTGAGGAGGGGGCGTACGGCGCGGCCCGCTCCCGCCTGCTGCAGACCAACGATACGTTGCCCCTGGTACAGTTCCCGTGGGGCGCGACGTACGTACTGGATGGCTTCTCACGCCTGGCCGTGGCGCAAGGAGAATCGGTGCGGGCCCTCCGGCTGGGAGGTGCGACGGACGCGCTTCGCCAGACCTACGGCGTGACGATCGGGCCAACCGAGCAGGCCGCATTCCGGCGCCGCCTGGAGCCGGCCCGGAGAGTACTCGGCGAGGAGGCGGGAGACAGAGCCTGGGAAGAGGGCCGGGCGATGACGCTGGAGGAGGCCGTGGACCTCGCCCTCACGGAGACCGGGCCGGGCCGTCGCCCCAACGGCCTCCTCAGCGACCGTGAGCTCGAAGTGCTTCGGCTCGTGGCCAGCGGATTCTCCGACGTAGAAGTGGCCGAGAACCTCTACCTCAGCCCCCGCACCGTAGGAGGGCATCTGGGGGGTATCTACCGCAAGCTCGCGGTCAAGAGCAGGACCGCGGCCGTCAAGAAGGCGGGAGAACTCGGCCTGATCTAGGCCGCCATAGTATCCCGCTTCGCGCGGTCCACGACCAGCCTATCCATACCAGGTAATTTTGCGCATGTTGCGTGATCGGGTAGGTACAAGTATTTCTGCCGATGCTCGCCGTCTGCGATCGGGATAGCGTGGTCCTGGAAGCGATCACGAGACCCCAGAGGAGGCGAACGAGCATGACCGGCAAGACCCATGACGTTGCGGTGGTTGGGGCGAGCATCGCCGGTTGCACGGCGGCGATATTACTAGCACGGGAGGGGGCGAGGGTGGCCCTGATCGAACGCCATAGCGACCCGAACGCCTACAAGGCGCTATGCACCCACTTCATCCAGCCGAGCGCCGTGCCGACCATGGAGAGGCTAGGCCTCCTTCCCTTGATCGAAGCGGCCGGGGCGGTGCCGAACGAGATAGACGTGTGGACCCGATGGGGTTGGGTCCGCACTCCCGAGGGCGCCAGCCACGGCTACAACATCCGCCGCGAGACCCTGGATCCCATGCTCCGGCGCCTCGCCTCGGAGACGCCAGGTGTGGATCTCATGCCCGGCCAGATGGCCTTCAGGCTGTTGAGGGAGGATGGTGATGAGAACGGCCGGATCTCCGGCGTCGCCATCAGGGACCGGGCCGGAGAGACCCAGGAGATCTCCGCGCGGCTCGTGGTGGCCGCCGACGGCCGCGACTCGAAGATGGCGCGGCTGGCTAGCGTGCCTTCGAAGTCTAGACCCAACAACCGCTTTGTCTACTTCGCCTACTACCGCAACCTGCATACGGTCTCGGGCAAGAGATCCCAGATGTGGCTGCTCGAACCCGACACGGCCTACACCTTCCCCAACGACGACGGCGTGACGCTGCTGACCTGCCTGCCCGCCAAGCAGAAATTGCCCGCCTTCAAGAAGGATCTGGAAGGTAGCTTCGAGCGCTTCTTCGAGGGCCTGCCGGAAGGGCCACGATTGGCCGGCGCGGAGCGCGTCTCGAAGGTAATGGGTGCAACCAACCTCGTCAACCGCTCGCGCCCCGCCTCCGTGGATGGCCTCGCCTTCGTGGGCGACGCGGCCCTCTGGTCGGACCCCCTTTGGGGCGTCGGCTGTGGGTGGGCCTTCCAATCGGCGGAATGGCTCGCAGACGAGACCGCGTCCGCTCTGGCGAACGGCGGCGATCTCCATGAGGCGCTCGCCCGCTACCGCGACAAGCACAGGAAGAAGCTCTCCGGGCACCAGCGCATCATCTCCGACTTCTCCGCAGCAAATTCCTACACTCCCGTAGAGAGGCTGATGTTCTCTGCAGCGGCAAGGGACGAACAGTCTGCCAGACACTTCCACGCCTTCGGCTCCCGGCTAGTCGGGGTGCGCGAGTTCCTTGCACCGAGGGCGGTCGCCCGTGCCCTGTTCGTCAACGTGCGACACGCCGCGGGACGCCTGAACGGTCGTGGAACAGAGCGTTCCGAAAAAGCACTCGCCGGTCGTGTCGCGTACGTCAACACTATCGGTACGAGCAAACCGGGAGAGGAGAAAGCGAGATGACCACCGACACCCCAGGGACAAAGTCACCCGCCTACCTCATGGGCCGAAGCGAGGCCGAGACGCGGCGCTTGATAGCGCAACACCAACTCTACGCCCGCTTCACGCGACGCCTGCTCGAGGATGCCGGCATCGCAGGGGGCATGAAGGTCCTCGACGTGGGCAGCGGGGCCGGGGATGTGGCGCTGCTTGCCGCCGAGCTCGTCGGCCCGACGGGGATGGTGCTCGGGGTAGACCAGGACCCCGTGGTCCTCGAGACCGCCTCTGCCCGCGCCGAAGCGTCCGGCCTCACCAACGTCTCCTTCCACGTCGGAAACCTCCCCCAGGACGTTCCCGGCGATGACTTCGACGCCGTGGTGGGGAGGCTTGTTCTGCTCTACGTTCCGGATCCAGCCATAGCACTCAGGGGGCTGGTCGAGCGACTCGAGCCAGGGGGTATCGTGGCATTCGGGGAGTTCAACTTTCTTCCTGACTCCATGGTTACCCATCCTCCCACCCCGTCTGGGGAGAGCCTGTGGGGCTGGATGCAGGCCGTGGTTCGCGGCATCGACCTCGACCCCACGACGGGCTACCATCTCAGAAACACCTTTCTGGAGGCGGGGCTACCCGAGCCAGAGATGAACAGCTGCGCACCGGTCGGCGGGGGACCAGACTTTCCCGGCTACGACTACGGCGCCGAGTCCCTGCGGAGCATGCTGCCCCTCATCTTCAAGCTCGGCATCGCCACGGAGGAAGAGGTCGAGATAGATACCCTGGCCCGGAGGCTTCGCGACGACGTCGTGGCCTCGGGCGGCGTCATTAAAACTCCAGAGCTGGTAGGAGCCTGGACGCGCAAGAACTGAACAACGCCCGATTGGCGATGCCCAGAAGACACGAAAGAAGGGCCGTGGCTTGGGACCACGGCCCTTCTTTTCAGGATTGTCTGGACTCTGTTACGAAGCCCTCAGCTTGGTGTCGAAGCGCTCGATCAGGGTCTGGCGGTTCTTGTGGGCCTTCTCGTAGCTCCTGAGGCGTCGTATCTGGTCTTCGCCGAGGCTATCGAGCCGCGCGGAGATCTCATCGACGTTCTTCTCGTCGTAGTTGGCGATGGGGAACGAGGCGGTGTCTATGACCTCCTCGGAGTTCCTGACGCCGGTCTCGACGAGCCTCATGCCCTGCTTCTGGAAAGGGAACATGAAGTCGTTTGCCGCGCCCGCAAACGGGAAACGCATCGCGGGAACGTTGCCCCACTGGCCGAAGAACGAACGGTACACGTCGGCCTGCTCCTCAGCCTTGCCGAAGAGCTGCTGCGCGACCTCCTGGGACAACTCGGTCTGCTTGCGCAGCCCGTCGATCCAGGTCTCGACCGCCCGCCGGGCGTACTGCGTGTTGGCTTCCTGCGCCTTGACCGTGTAGTCAGTAAAGATCCTGGCCGACTCCTGCGAAGTCCGGACCATGGTCTGCGCGGTCTCGCCCATCCTGTCAAACGTCCTGATGCTGTCGGTCACTCTGATTCCTCCATGTCGAAGCTTTCTACTGCCTTACAGCACTTATGTGTACCCCGCACATACAGGCA
>DASUPX010000222.1:0-5381 GCA_036280905.1 Rubrobacter sp.
GCGGTAGCGAGCTTCGGAGAAAAAGCCTTCCACGCTGTGAGTATCCTGGAGGATTGCTGTGGGCGACGCCTCGTAGCGGCCTGACCCTCCTTCCACGTGGGCCCCAAGGGGGGTGCCTTCGAAGTGACTCGTCGGCCGCACAGCGCCCACCAGAAGATGCACAGGGCGGAGGTTTTGGAGCGCGAGATCGTGGCCCACGTCGACGGGGAGCTCCTGACCGATCCCGACCGCTTGGCGGCGCACCTGGACTCGGCCATACAGAGGGAGAGGGCGGCCCTCGGGAACCCCATCGCGACGGTAGAGGTCTGGCGAAGGCGGGGAGCTCTCCCCCGGGTATGCACCGCGGTACGGCGGTCTGTGATAGCCTGAGACCGCCGAGAACGAGACCTGGGAGGCAACGCGATGAGCACGATCATGACCCCAGACGGAGTTCAGATCTTCTACAAGGACTGGGGAGAAGGCCAGCCGATCGTTTTCAGCCATGGGTGGCCGCTTTCGGCCGACGACTGGGACACTCAGATGATGTTCTTCGCGCGCCACGGCTATCGCGTGATCGCCCACGACCGGCGCGGGCACGGACGCTCCGAGCAGACCGGCGACGGCCACGACATGGACCACTACGCCGACGACCTGGCGGCGCTGACCGCCCACCTCGACCTCCGGGACGCCGTCCACATAGGCCACTCCACCGGCGGCGGCGAGGTTGCACACTACATAGCCCGCCACGGCGAAAGCCGCGTGGCCAGGGCGGTCTTGATCAGCGCGGTGCCGCCGCTCATGGTACAGACCGACGCCAATCCCGGCGGCCTGCCCAAGAGCGTGTTCGATGATCTCCAGGACCAGGTCGCCTCCAACCGGGCCAGGCTCTACCGTGACTTTCCTTCTGGCCCCTTCTATGGTTTCAACCGGCCCGGTGCGGAACCCTCGGAGGCCATCATCGAGAACTGGTGGCGCCAGGGGATGATGGGCGGTGCGAAGGCGCACTACGATGGGGTCGTGGCCTTCTCCCAGACCGACTTCACCGAGGACCTCGAGAAGATCACGTTGCCTGTCCTGGTCATGCACGGCGACGACGACCAGGTCGTGCCGTACGAGAACTCCGGTCCGCGGTCCGCGGAGCTCCTGCCAAACGGGACGCTGAAGACCTACGAAGGGTTCCCTCACGGCATGCCGACCACCGAAGCCGAGACGATCAACGCAGACCTGCTGGAGTTCATCCGGGGCTAGGTCGTCCCGACCGGCGGACCCTGGCAGGAGACGAAAAGATGGACCACGGCCGCGAATGCTCATCTCCTTCTCGCGAGAGAAGTTCGACGCTCGGACGGGCGGGATCATGGTACACCGATCAGAGCTTACGAATGCTGCGCCCGAGCCTGAGCAGCGGGGCGAAGATATGAGAGGGGATGCTTTGCAAAAGGAGCTCACGATTCCTCTGGCGGATGAGATGGGCGTCGCTCCTCTCGGGGTTGGTGCTTGGGCGTGGGGTACGTCGAGGTTCTGGGGGTACGGCAAGGAGTACGGCCGCGGCGACGTGGAGAGCGCCTTCCGGACGAGCGTAGCCGAGAACGTCACCCTCGTGGACACGGCGGAGATATACGGCAACGGCCTCTCGGAGAGAATCATCGGCGAGATCCTGCGCGAGGGCGGGTTCGAGAAGAGGCCGGTGGTTGCCACCAAGTTCGCCCCCCTTCCATACCGCTTTGGCGCGAGAAGCCTGCTCAACGCCGTAGACAAGAGCCTGGAGCGGCTCGGGATAGAGACCATAGACCTCTACCAGATCCACTTCCCGAACCCGATCTTCAAGATCAACGGCCTGATGGACGCCCTCGCCGAGACGGTAGAGGCGGGCAAGGTCCGCCGGGTAGGCGTCAGCAACTACAGCGCCGACCAGATGCGGCGGGCGCACGACCGGCTCGCCTCCCACGGGGTACCACTTGCCTCGAACCAGGTTCACTACAGCCTGTTGAATCGTGCCCCTGAGACGAACGGGGTGCTCGAAGCGTGCCGGGACCTCGGCGTGACGCTCATCGCGTACAGCCCCATAGCCCAGGGCCTCCTCACCGGCAAGTACGGCCCTGGCGGCAACAGGCCGGCGGGCCTCGTGCGGCGTGTGGGCAAAGCCTTCGGCGAGCAGAACCTCAAGAAGGTGGAGCCGGTGGTAGACATCCTGCGCGAGATCGGCGGCGCCCACGGCAAAGAGCCGGCCCAGGTGGCCCTCAACTGGTTGATCACGCAGAAAAAGACGTTGCCTATCCCGGGGGCCAAGAACGAACGCCAGGCGCGCCAGAACGCGGGTGCGTTGGGGTGGGAGATGACCCATGAAGAAGCCGAGAAGCTCGACCTTGCGACGCTGGGGTGGCGCTAGACCCGCCACCCGTAGAAAGACTGCTTCGATCTACCGCCCGGTAGCCGCCCGTCGCGCGTTCTCTGAAACGTAGCGCTCGAAGGTTGCGGGCTTTACCAGAACGTAACGAGTACGTTTGTCGTGGGTCAGAAAAGATCCACGAGCCGTGATTTTATTTACACGAGGTGCATTTTTAAGGTTCCCAGGATGCACATGTACGGTACAGGCTTTCCACGAAAAGGCAAACCCGTCGTGAGACGGGGGCGCAAAGCCACGGGTCTCCCATAAGAACGGAGGTGGCCGGGCTGCCGAAAGGAGAAGCAATGGGACGAACCTGATGACGCTTCCGGCATAAATCAGATCGAAATCCGCAGAAGAACGCGCCTTTCGCGTGTCCTAGACACCGAACGAGCGCGCGTATCCTAGGGGGCATAAGAATGACCTTACGTAACTACCGCATGGCGGCCGTGCTGTGTGCTGGCCTCATGCTTGGCGTGATGCTTGTCCTTGGCATCGGCGCGACCAGGGGCGAGACCGCGACCCTCTTGAAGGGTTCCTTCAGGGGCCAGGCCTACGCCACCTTCGCCAACGTCGAAGCGGGGCCCGTGGCAACACAGCTCGGCAGATCGGCGTTCCAGCCCTGTCCCTGCAACGGCACCGGGGGCAAGACGCTCTCGAACACCGTAGACACGGTAAAGACCGCGGACAACGGCAGGACGCTGAGGGCCAACGCCACGCTCTCCACCGTTTTCACCGAGAAGACCTCTACCTCGGCCAGGGTCAAGAATACATCCAGGGTGGCCGGCCTCAACGCGCTTGACGGCCTGATCAGGGCCGACGCCATCAAGGCCGTGGCAAACACCACGGCCAATGCCAGCACCATGAAGAGCACGTCCACGGGATCCGAGTTCCTGAACCTCAGGATAGCCGGCCAACCCATCCGGGCGGACGTGGCCCCGAATACCAGGGTAAACCTGCCAGGCCTGGGATACGTTCTGCTCAAGAGCGTCAAGAAGGGCGGCAACGACACGAGCTCGAGCAGGATCACCGTGGACATGTTGACCCTGGTGGTTACCCAGAACAACGAGTTCGGCCTGCCGATCGACAGCCGCATAGTCGTCGCCCACGCCGTAAGCGGTTACTCGCGAAGCGAACCGAACGTTATCGTGGGTGGCCAGGCCTACGCGGCAACCGCCCTGGCGACCACCGACGCCTTCAAGAACCGCGTTGGCAAGGCGGCGTTAGTGGTGATCGGATGCGAGGGCACCAACGGCAAGACCCGCACCAACAACGTCAATACCCTGGATGTGGGGAGCGTGCTCTCCTCGGGTACTGGCGTGACCACGGCCTTCGGGGGACCGACCTCGACGGGAACCGTGGCCAAGACGACCGCCCGCGTGGAGGACGTAGAGCTCCTGGGTAGGCTGGTGGTCGCCGAGGCCGTAACCGCGGTCGCAAAGGATACCTTCAGAAACGGCCAGCGCTTCAGCTCGACGCGGGGCTCACAGTTCGCCGGCCTTAAGGTCGCCGGAGTGGTACTTCCGGTTGATGTGGCGCCGAACACCCGCCTCAGTCTTCCTGGCGTTGGATACGTTGTCATCAACGAGCAGAAGCTGCCCGCTCCAGGCTCTACCTCTAGAACGCAGGTCAACGGGTTGCACGTCTTCGTCACGAAGAACAACACCCTCGGGGTGCCGGTTGGAACCGAGATCATCGTCGCCCACGCCGACAGCACGGCGGTGCGCTTCTAGCCAGCCCATCTACTTTCGGTAGGAGGAAGGGCCGCCCCAGGGCGGCCCTTCCTCTGTGCAAGCACCCGTGGAGCAGGTCATGACCGGCGTGCTGTCTGTACCTGGCTGGTTACGGAATAGGCTCACGTCTCTACGGCCGGAGAGGTACCAAGGGTTTTACCGAGACGGTCTCTGGCCCGTACGGCCACGTAGTGGTCTGGGGTTCGCGCCACCATGGCCGTCTCGAACCCGTCCCGAGGAACCGTTCCTATAACTTTCAGGCTCTCCGGGCGCCCGCCGGCAAGCACGGCCCAGCTTTCGACCTCGGTGGTGGCATTCCAACTAGCGTAGACCCGGACCTCATCTTCCGAGGTACGCTCTGCCGCGATGGCGGGTCGACTGGAAGGGTCGGTAGCATGCCACTCTGAGCGGAAGGCCCTGTATGTTCTGTTTCCCGGTGGCAGTCTGGCGTCGAAGAGCAGTTCGCCTTCGCGGTTAAACTCCGAGACGGCCAGCGCCCTGCCCCACCCAACGAACACGTTGCCGTTCGGCAGCACCTGAGCGTTGCCGGCGGCGTCGGCGTACATCCCGTCGGGATGCGTGTACTCGTGCACCAGCGTTGCCTTCATGCTCCGCTCGTCGGTATCCAGGATGATGACGCGGGATTGCTCCACGACCTCCGGCAGGCCCTTGCGGAAGACCGTGTCTCCGTTGTCGAAGATGGAGATGGTGCCGTCGGGCAGACGGCGGGCGTCGTGCTGGTAGGCGAACCTGGTGCCCTCCCCCATCTCGAAGTCGCTCTTCTTGCCGCCGAGGCGCCAGATGATCTCGCCGGTCTTCCGATCTACCTTGTAGACCGCCGAGGTCTTGCGGGCGGAGACGAGGAGGTTGTCGTCGTGGTCCACGTCTATGGAGTTGATGTGGAAGTAGTCGATGCCAGGGTAGTCCAGGTCTTGCCCCGGCTTGGCATAGGTCTCCTCGAGGCCCACGTGATCCAGGCTGCGCCACTCGAGGAGGAGCTCCCCGGTCTCGATGTCGAGCTCCTGAACGATGCCCTGTAACGCCAGGCTGTCTTTCATGCCACCCACCGAAGAAAGATCCTTCGGGACGGCATCGTAGATCGTGATCAGCGCCGTATCTTGCGGGCTGATCAAGAACTCGTGGTGGTCCCCGTTGAAGCCATTTGCGGCCTCGAAGCGGGCGATCTCACGGTAGGAGGAATCGTAGATGACGTACACTCCGGGCGTCTCGCCCCAGGTGAGCACGGGCTCCCCACGGTAGGTCTGCGCCAGGAAGTTCATGGCCCG
>DASUPX010000223.1:0-11469 GCA_036280905.1 Rubrobacter sp.
CCCGTATGGGGCCAGCCCAGACACGCTGACCACGCCGAGTACACGCTCCGGTAGCAGCGCGGCGCAGGCGAGGGCATGTGGTCCGCCGCCGGAGTGTCCCATGACCGCGAACCGGGTTATGCCCAGCGCGTCGGCAACGTCGGAAACGTCGGCGGCGGCCGATGCCACGTTGCGGTCCTTGCGGGACGTGGAGCCACCGTAGCCGGGCCGGTCGTAGGATAGCCACCTGATGCCGAGCCGGTCCGCAGCCTCGAACAGAGGCTCTGGGGGAGCGCCGGTGTTGGGGGTGCCATGATGCCAGAAGACCACGAGCCTGCCGTCCATCCCTGCCGTGCCCGTGTCGTAGGCGTGCAGCGTACGTCCGTCGCCGGCTTCTACGTTCGTCTCCCTTACCACCAGCCAAGTCTAGGGGTCCGGATCGCTGTTCGCACCCGCAATTTTTTCAATGAGCGATATACGCGGTGGCGGCGGGTACACTGCGTTTCGGAAGGCAACCCGCGAGGAGGTTTCGTGTTCCAGAGTGAGGCCAGGGAGCCAACCGGGCGCTACCGGGCGGAGATCGTAGCCGGCGAGATGAGACAGAAAAGCCACCAGACCAAGGTGCAGGAACGCCTGGATGAGGGCGCGGCGAAGGGATGGCGGCTGGTTAGCGCCACCACGACGAACGCCACCGGCTCCTACGTCACCGGAATCTACTGGGACACCACGCAGGAGCGGTAGACCACGAAGCCGGGCGGCTGGGGCCGTGAGCCCGTCTCAGTATCTCGGTACGGATTCGTCCGCGAAAGAGTAGGCGTCGAGGCCGCCTTCCAGGTTCGAGACGCTTTCGAAGCCGGCCCGCTGCAGGGCCCGGGTGACGTAGGCGCTCCTGCTCCCATGGTGGCAGACCACCACAGTTTCGGCGGCGGGGTCGAGCTCGGTAACACGTTCTCCCAGCTCCGATATGGGGATGAGCCGGGACCCCTCGATACGGGCCAGGTCGAACTCCCAGCGCTCGCGCACGTCGAGCACTACGGGCTCGTCTCCGGCGTCCAACCTTTCCTTGAGCTGGCCGGCGCTTATGTTCTGGATGTCCCCCTGCACCTTCTAGACCTCGTAGTCGACGACGATACGGCCCGTGGTGGTGACCCCCAGCTTTTCGACCACGGCGAGATGCGCGGGATGCTCCATGTACTCTCGTAGCCCGTCCCGGTCCTCGAAGCGGACGAAGATGCCGTGAGTGTAGCCTCCGGAACGCCCCGTAAAGTCCTCACCGACCGAAAGGTCGACGGTGCTCGGGACCTCGTCACGCAGGGCGCGGATCGACGACAGAAGGTCCTCGACCTCTTCCTGCGACGCCTCATCCCTGATAGCGAAAAATACGAGATGGTCAACCATAATCGCACCCTTTCATGGCCTTCCTGCCGCGAAAAGTCTAGCAGAAGAGCCTGGCCCTACCGGCCGCCCGTCGTCGATTCCAGGGGATCCCTGATCTGTCACCATCAGGCTCGGGGTGCCCCTCGTGGTCCCGGGCCCGACGGGTAGATCGCGCGCTCAGGCGTAGAAGTCGCGAACCCAGCGGTGGGCTTTGAGCTTCTCGACCTGGTCGTCGGGTAGCCCGCGGCCATCTCCGACGGCCGTGTTCCGCTCCACGTTGGTGACCGAGCGCATACCCGGTATCACGGTCGAGACAGCGGGGTGGCTGAGGATGTAGCGCAGGGCTACCTCCGCTATCTCGTCCTCGGAGACCTCGAGGTCCGCCACCATCTTCTGCACCCGCTGCTGGACCTCCTGTTTGCGGTCGTTCCTGAAGTAGTGGTTTCGGAAGTCGCCCTCGTCGAAGGTGGTGTCGGGCGTAATGCGGCCGGTCAGGGAGCCCTCGTCGAACGGGACCCTCACTATGACGCCGACGCCATGCTCCTCGCAGGCCGGCAGCAGCCTATCCTCAGGGCTCTGGTCGAAGATGTTGTAGATAACCTGCACCGTGTCGACCACCCCGGTCTCGATGAGCCTGATGGCGTTCTCGGGCTGGTGGTCGTTTATTGAGACTCCGAAGGAGCGGATCTTGCCTTCCCGCTTCAGGTCGTCGACCGCCTCAAGCCAGTCTCCTTCACCGACCCAGTCGTCCTGCCACACGTGGAACTGCTGCACATCCAGGGCGTCGAGCCCGAGGTTTTCGAGGCTTCTTTCGGTGCACTCCCTGACATAATCCCCAGGGAACGTCTCCCCCACCGGAACGCCGTCGGGAGCCGGCCAGATCTGGTTTTTCGGCGGGATCTTCGTGGCGACGTAAATCCGCTCGTCCCGCTCCGCCACGACCTTTCCGACTAGCCTCTCGCTGTGCCCTCCGCCGTAGGCCAGGGCCGTATCTATAAAGTTGAGGCCGAGGTCTACCGCCCTGTTCAGGGCCTTGAGTGACCTCTCGTCCTCGGCCCCCAGCCAGGCATCGCCTGCGATGCCCCAGGCACCGTAGCCTATCTCCGAGATCTCCATACCCGTGCTGCCAAGCACCCTGTAGTTCACGCGACCTCCGTCCCTGCTCTCGTAGTCTTTCCGTTTGTTACCACCACGGGGACGTCACGAAACCGGCCTGCGTCTATAATGCTTGCATGCAGAGGGTTACGTAGCAGGTGCGCATACTCGACGAACGGCGTGAGGCGCTGGTAGAGAGGGAGCGGGCGCTCCTTGGGCGTCTGATCTCCTTCCTCGACGGTTTCGGGGCGCCGGAGGATGACGCGGAGCTTGTCCGGCGGGCGCTCGCCGACCTCGAGGAGATGTTCCTGCTGGTGATCGTGGGCGAGTTCAACTCGGGCAAGTCCGCGTTCGTGAACGCCCTGCTCGGAGCGGACGTCGCCGAAGAAGGGGTAACCCCAACAACGGACCGCATCACCGTGATGCGCCACGCCGAGGAGCCGACGGGTAGGATCCGCAAGGACGGCGTCTACGAGAGGGGCTACCCGAACGAGTTCCTTCGGGAGATCTCCATCGTCGACACGCCCGGGACGAACGCCATCATCCGCCAACACGAGGAGCTCTCCAGGGGTTTCGTGCCGAGGAGCGACCTGGTGCTCTTCGTCACCTCCTCCGAGCGTCCGCTGACCGAGAGCGAGCGCGGCTACCTGGAGCTGATCCGCGACTGGGGCAAGAAGATCCTGCTCGTCATCAACAAGGCCGACCTGCTGGCCGACGAGGACAAGCGGGAGCAGGTCCGCTCCTTCGTGGAAGGCGGCATACGCTCCGCGCTGGGCCTGACGCCCCCGATCTTCTTCGTCTCATCCCTCCTTGCCCGCAAGGCGAAGGGGGCGACGAACGCCATGGAACGCGACGCCCTGATGCGGGCGAGCGGCTTCGCAGAGCTGGAAGACTACGTCGGTGACCTGCTCGATGAGGAGGGCCGGGTCAGGCTGAAGATGGAGAGCCCGCTCGGGGTGGTGGAGGAACTGAACCGGCGTTACCGCGGCGCGGTTGGCGAGCGCCTGGCGCTTCTCGCTGAAGACTTCAGGACGGCGGAGAACGTGGAGGCCCAGCTCGCGCTCTACAGGGAGGACATGAATCGGGATTTCGAGGCCAGGATGGCCGAGATCGAGAACATAGTCCTGAGGATGAACGAGCGGGGCGACGCCTGGCTGGAGGAGAACATCCGCTTCGGCAACGTCCTCGAGCTGTTCCGCCAGGAGAAGGTTAGCGAGCGCTTCGAGCGGGAGGTCGTCGCCGATACCGAGGAGCTCGTGGACGAGCGGGTAGACGAGCTCGTGGACTGGATGGTAGACAGGAACCTCAAACAGTGGCGCACGGTCGTAGACTACGTGAACAGGCGGCGCCAGGCGGACTACGACGAGCGTCTGATCGGGGAGATCGGCGACACCTTCGAGTACAACCGTGGCGAGCTCCTGCGCTCGGTCGGCAAGAACGCCCAGGACGTGGTGCAGCGTTACGACCGCGAGCGCGAGTCCCAGAAGCTGGCGCTCTCCTTGCAGGGCGCCGTCGCCCAGACGGCGGCCTTCGAGGTAGGGGCCGTGGGCATCGGGGCCGTCGTGGTCGCCATCGCCACCACCCGCTTCCTGGACGTGACCGGGATCATTGCCGGGGCAATACTGGCCGGCTACGGGCTGTTCATCCTCCCCAATCGTCGCCGCAAGGCCCGCGAGGAGTTCCGCGAGAAGACCGAAGCCCTGCGCGAGCGCCTCGGCGAGGTGGTCAGACGGCAATTCGAGTCAGAGCTCGGCCGCTCCATCGAGCGGATGAGGGAGGCGATAGCCCCCTACACCCGCTTCGTCCGGTCCGAGCACGCCCGCATGACCCGGGCCGGCGAAGACCTCGCCGCCATCGACGCCGAGGCGGACGCCCTGCGGACGGAGATCTCCGCCCCCGGCGTCGGGCCGATGGGCAAAACCTGAACACGGTCCCGCTTCCGTTGTAGACTCGGATGCCAGAGACGTTCGAGGAGGCATAGATGGCGGATCGCCAGACGCGTGAACGCAAGCTCGTAGCACTTATGGTCAACGATCTGGGTCCCGGTTTCGGGGAACAGGAGATGGCCGGGCTCGAGCAGGACGTGCGCTCCCTACCAGACGAAAAGCTCCGTGACACGCTGGTCACGAGGTTGGATCTCCCCAACTCCGTCGACGATGAGACCCTGGAGGAAACCCTCCTTCACGTCGAAGAACCGGAAGGGATCTCCGGCCACGATTTCACCCGCGCACCAGATATGAGCCACGAACCACGCCCGGAAGAGCGGAGGGACTAGCCGCCCGGCGCTACTACCTGCCCTCGTTACACCTGGAGGAGTAGCCCGTAGACGGCGTTGATTTCCGGGCGGGTTCGAAACCCGCCCCTACGGGCTTTTCTCCGTGAGACACCGCTCCAGCTCGGCGACTCGCTCTTCTAGCTCGGCAATGCGCCGGTTTTTCTCCCGGCTCTTCTCCCGCCAGCGGTCCCTGATCCTGCGCTCGAACTCGACCGAGGTCCGGAGGACCCTCCTGTACTCGGACTCTACCCTGGCTCGCTCCCGTGCTACCCGCCGCTCGATATCCTCCATAGGAGACCAGTGTAAACCGGCAGATGAGAAGGCACCGAGGCCGCTAGAGCCCCGGTGCCTCCCGACGAGTCGCCGGTGACGTTCAGCTTCCCGAGCTACCGTTATCCGTAGTCTCCTCGTCGCCCGACTCGATCTGGATGCGCCTTGGCTCCTGCACGGCCGCCGCCCCGGAAACCCTTACCTCCAGAACGCCGTCGTCGAAACGGGCGCTGATGCTGCTCTCGTCTACACCCTGCGGCAACGTCATGCTCCTGCGGAAAGACCCGTAACGTCGCTCTCGCACGTAGTACCCAGAACCCTCGCGCCGCTCCTCTGCCCTGCGCTCACCAGCGATGGTCAGAACCCCGTTGTGCAACGTGATGTCCACGTCCCCAGGCTTCACACCAGGCAACTCCGCCCTGACCACGATGTCGCCGTTTTCCTGTAGCGCGTCCAACGCCGGGGCCCAGCGACTGGGCGCCTCCCCCTGCTGCCGCCCGCTACCGCGGCTAACGTCGCCAAACACCTCGTCGAACATCCTGTTCATCTCACTCTGCATGTCGTAGAAACCACGGAAAGGACTTAGAGCCATCTCGCCTACCTCCTCGTTCTCTGCGACCCCCTGAACCAGGGTCACTCCTACCTCAGCACGGACATTATATCCCTCTACAACAGTTTGTAAACAGTTTTTGGACAGATTCTAGTATTTTTCTACAGTTTCGTTCCAACGATGGTAAGGTTAGGGGGTATTCGGACGAAGAGGTGGTTGGTGGACAGAGGCGACACGAGAAGCAACCTTGTCGTGTTGAGGGAATCGCGCATGTGGACGCAGGTTCGGCTCGCGGAGGAGGCTGGGATAAGCCCGACTACCGTTTCGGGGATCGAGAACGGCAGGATCTCTCGCCCCCATTTCGGGACGGTGCGCAAGCTGGCTGTGGCCCTCGAGGTCGAGCCGGAGGATCTCCTTCCCCGCTTGCAGCGGGGCGGTCGGCCTGAAGGGCTCTCTCTGGAGTGGTCTATGGCGTCGGACGAGGAGGAGTTCGACAAGGAGGTAGAGGCCGCCTCTATCGAGGGGCTCTCCACGCTCTTCGAGATGCTTGGCGACGAGCGGTTGCGCCTGCGCAAGCTCTACGAGGAGGCGAGGGGAGACCGGCAGCGGCGGCTCATCAAGGCCATGATCCGGCAGGTCGCAGCCAACTCGGGGTCGGTGGAGGCCTCTCTCATGGCGCACCCCGACAGGGATGGCGCTCGGCAGGGACCGGGCTAGTTGCTACGGGGTGTATTCGCGGCGAGATCCGAGAGCCTGGCGGAGGGGCTGATCACGTCCGGGTCCGTTACCACGTCGACGAGGGTGACGGAGTCGGAACTAGATGCGGCCCGCATGGCTGGGGCGAGGTCTTCGGGGTCGGTTACCGTAAAGCCTTCGGCGCCGAGGCTTCTGGCGTAGCCGGCCAGGTCGACCTCGCCTATGGTGACGCCGGCGGTGCGCCCGAGGTCACGTTGCTGGTGCATGGCTATGGTGCCCTGCAATCCGTTTCGAAACACCACGACGGTGATGGGGGCGCCGTACCTGACCGCCGTCTCCATCTCCTGGCCGGTCATCAGGAAACCGCCGTCGCCGCAGCACGCGACCACGGTCCTTTCGGGCGCCGCGAGCTTGGCCGCCACCGCCGCGGGAACACCATAGCCCATCGCGCCGTTGGTCGAGGCGAGCTGTGTATCCGGGTGGTTGAAGCGCCAGTAGCGGTGGAGGAAGACCGAGAAGTTTCCTGCGTCGTTCGTCAGCAGCGAGTCTGCGGGCAGGGTCTCCAGCATGGCTCCTACGACCTGCGAGGGATCGACGCCCCCCGCGCTACGGGACGGGGGTACGGTGCTGGCCTTCAGGTAGGCTCCGTGGGCTTCGGTCCAATCCCGCACCGCACCGTCCGGCTGGGCCCGGGCGACGAACGCGGTGAGGGCCGACCGGGCGTCGGAGACCATGCCGATCTCGACCGGTACCGTCGCCCCCACTTCATCGGGGTCGAGGTCTACCTGGATCACGGCCTGGTCCCCGTGCGGGAGCGAGTAGCTCTGGGTCGTCACCTCGCTCAAGCGGCAGCCGATGACCAGGACGAGGTCGGCATCTTTCAGGCTTCCCAGGATCTCCGGCGGCGTGCCGAGCGCGAGGTGACCCAGGAAGTTCGGGTGATCGTTGGGGAACACATCCTGCCTTCGAAACGAGGCGTAGACGCCGGCTCCGAACGTCTCGGAGAAGGAGATCAGGGCCTCCCTGGCGCCCCTGGCCCCGCCACCGGCGATCACGACAGGCCGGCGGGCTTCGCCTAGCCTGCGGACGACCGCCCGCACCTGCTCCGGGTCGGGACCGGCGACGGGTGGGGTGAGGACCGGGGTTTCGGGGTTCGCGTCGACCTCTTCACCGAGCACGTCGGCGGGCAGGGCGAGCATCACGGGCCCGGGACGGCCCGAGGTCGCGATCCTCAGGCCCCTCGCCACGAACTCGGCGAGACGGTCTGCGCGGTTCACGGTCGCGGACCACTTGGTGATCGGGGCGTAGAACGCGGGGAGGTCTACCTCCTGGAATGCCTCCCGGCCGAAAAAGTCAGTCTCGACCTGGCCGAGCAGGACCAGCATCGGTGAGGAGTCCTGCATCGCCGTGTGGACCCCGATGGCCAGGTTGGAAGCGCCAACGCCCCTCGTCCCCATCGCCACGGCGGGCACGCCGGTCAGCTTCGCGTCAGCCTCGGCCATGAACGAGGCACCTGACTCGTGGCGCGTAGAGATCAGGGCTAGCTCGGGGTGCCGCTCGGCCGCGTCCAGGATCTCCAGGAAGCTCTCCCCAGGCACGGTGTACAGGCGCCTGACCCCGGCCCGCGCCAGGACATCTGTCGCGACAAATCCAGCCTTGCTCGTATCCGCCATTCTGCCTCCGAACGATCCTGGCCAACCCCAAGAACCACAACTCTTTTGCCCCGTACATCCTACACGCTCGCCCTTGCGCGGGGTCGCAAAGGCGGCCGCCGGGGCATATAGTGTGCCGGAACAGGAAGGAGTCACGTGGCGCGTACCGAAGCTGTGGTGGTGGGATGCGGTGTGATCGGCCTGACGGCTGCTATCACGCTACGGGAGGCCGGCTTCGAGGCCAGGATCGTTACGGCCGAGTTGCCCCCGGCGACAACCTCCAGCGTGGCAGCCGCGATCTGGTACCCGTACAAGGCTTACCCAGAGGACCGCATCCTATCCTGGGGGCGAAAGACCTTTGAGGTCTTCGCTGGCCTTTCCCGGCTTCCGGGGAGCGGCGTCCTGATGCGCGAAGGCGTGGAGATCTGGGACACCAAGGTTCCCGACCCCTGGTGGTCCGAAGCCGTCCCCCGAGTCCGCCGGTGCACTGAAGACGAACTGCCGCCGGGCTACGTGGACGGCCACGCCTTCGTCGCCCCGATAGTCGAGATGCCCGTCTACCTCTCGTACCTCATGAACCGCTTCACCGCGGCAGGGGGTAAGGTGCGACAACGAGCCCTCTCGTCGCTCGATGAGGTCGCAGCCGAGGCCGGCACGATCGTGAACTGCGTCGGCCTGGGTGCCCGAGAACTCGTCGGCGACCGTTCCATGAAGCCGATCCGTGGCCAGATAGTACGCGTCAGCAACCCTGGGCTGACCCGCTTCACCCTGGACGAAGACAACCCCGAGGGCATCACCTACATAATTCCCCGTTCCGACGACTGTATACTGGGTGGAACCGCCGACGACGACCAGTGGAGTCTCGAGCCCGACCCCGGGACCGCCGCCGGCATTCTGGACCGCTGTATCAGGCTGGAGCCCCGCCTCGCGCGGGCCGAGATACTGGAACACAAGGTCGGCCTCAGGCCGGGCCGCCCCGCTATTCGCCTCGAAAGAGAGGATGGCCCCGCCGGCGTCCCCATCATCCACAACTACGGCCACGGTGGCTCCGGCATCACCCTCTCGTGGGGCTGTGCCGAGGAGGTGCTAGGCCTCCTTACGTCGTAAGAACGTCAGAGTGCGGAAGGGGGGCGGAAGTTAACTTCCGCCCCCCTTCTTGACGCGTTACACGTTGCTGGTATCTGTCAGGCCGAACGCCACCGCAGGCCGAAGAACAGAAGCATGGCGCTAATCAGCAGTGCTGAGAGCGTGCCGGCGAGGATAAAGGCCGGCGGGATGCCTCCGGTGTCGGGCATCGTGGTCATGCCGTTCACGCTATCGGTAGCGAGGATCACCTCCAGGTTGTCGGCCGCGGCGGTGCCAACGGCGAAGGCGGTGTAGACGGTGTCCCCCTCGAGTGTAGCGTCGGGGACGGTTATGGCCGTCTGGTTCGTACCGGCGGCGTTGACGTCAAGGGTGTAGGTCCCGGCCGGCACCTCGGCGTAGGGCGAGGCATCCGGGTAGGTTAGCCCCTCCACCAGCGGGCTGCCACCCTGGGGCACGACATCCACGGGGCCGGCGTCCGGAGAGGCGTGAATAACGCGCAGCTTGGCGTCGCCCGCTGCGGGCGCCCTCAGATCGTCTTCATAGACCTGCGCGGTGAGCGACTCGTCCTCGAGGAGCCCGATGGCCGCCACGGTGTACGGCAGGCCAGCCCCGACCTCCACGGGCACGTCTATGACCGGCGTGGAAGTATCACCGGTGGCGTATACCGTCACCTGGTGGGAGCCCGCGGGCAAGGGCAGGTAACCAGAAATGGTCCCGTAAGCAACGTCCGTCAACTCCGGCACCGGCGCGCCGTCCACGTAGACGTCCACGTTCGGGGCGTCCGAGGCCAGGTGTGCTACCCGCACCAGCGCGTCGGAGGCGCCCGCTGATGCGCTGGCTGATGCGCTAGCTGATGCGCTGGCCGAGGCGCTCTGTGCGAACGCGGCGTTCGCGGTTAGCGTCAGAGCAGCGAGCGCGACCGCCACCACCATCAGCAGCCTTTGGATCTTCCTCAACCTGACCTCCTCTATCTCCTTGCTTTCTGCGACACTTACAATTACGGGTTGCGGGCCAGGACCGGATTCATCCGACGCGCATGATCGCCTGCGGGACGATAGAATGACCATCAGCATGGCCGCCAGGAACCCCGAGGATGAGATGGGCCACGCCCGACCGAGTGACGAAGAGTTGATGGCCACGATAGTGGAGGGACAGGAGAGTGCCCTGGAGGCGCTCTACGACCGCTATGGTGGACAGTCCTACTCGCTGGCCCTGCGCATCCTGGGCGACAGGGAGGCCGCCGAGGAGGTGGTCCAGGACGCATTCGTTGCGGTGTGGCGCAGGGCCGAGACCTACGATCCGCACAGCGGGCGACTGTACTCCTGGTTGCTAAGGATCACGCGCAACCGGGCCATCGACGAACTACGGCGCCGGGGCATCTCCGCCCGGCATCCGAGCGTTGGCGGGCGGAGCCTCGACAGCGAACCCGACCCGGCTCAGGACCGGGAGGTGCCCGAGGCCGCCACGTCGGCGGAGCTGAGGTCCGTCGTCGGAGCTGCCCTGGACGGCCTGCCGCACGACCAGCGCGAGGTGTTGGAGATGGCGTACATGCGGGGGTGGTCCCAGCGGGAGATCTCGCGCCACACCGGTGTTCCGCTTGGCACGGTGAAAACCAGGACCAGGCTGGCCCTCAAGAAACTCCGTCGCGTACTCGAACCCCTGAGGAAGGAGCCCGTGGATCTGGATGGAGTGTGACGGCCGCATAAAGGACCTGTTCCCCGACTACCACCTCGGCCAACTCCAGCCGGAGGAGGCCGAGGAGGTGCGTCGGCACCTGGCCGAGCACGCCTCCTGCCGCGAAGCCCTCGAAGAGGTCGCCGAAGTGCTCGACCTCATGCCCTTCGCCGTGCCGGCGTCAGCCCCACCACCTTCGCTGAAGGCACGCGTTCTCGCCCGCGCTTCGGAGCCCGAGACCACGGAATCCGAAGCTCCGGAGCCCGAGGACCCGAAGCCCGATAATGCACCCCAACCCGTCGTGCCCGCCAGGACGGGGGGAGGACGCTGGCGGATCTTCCTGCCGGCCGCTGCCGGGGCTATTCTGGTCTTTCTCACGGTCTTCGCCTGGGCGGCATACCTGGGGTCGGAGCGGGAGAACGTGCGGCTGCAGGCCGAGAACCAGCGGCTCGAAAGGCAGAGCGGGTCTGGCCTGGTCGTGGTAGGGGTCGAGGGTACAGGTCGTGCGCCCGAGGCGCGGGGAACGGCCGTGCTCGACCCGGCGGACGGGACCGTGGCGCTGGACGTATACAACCTGCCCGCCACGCCGGAGGGCCACTCGTACCGGTCCTGGCTCGTGGCGCCCGGCGGCGAAGCCTACTCCCTGGGAACCATGAAGACAGACGACAGGGGCGACGGGCGCATGGCGGGCCGCCTCCCGAAAGACCCGACGCCCTACGAGACCGTGCAGGTCACCACCGAGCCCATCGGGGCCAGAGAGCGAGCAGGGCCCGTGTACCTGGAGTCGGGCCTCTAGGTAGATCTCGAGGTAAGGC
>DASUPX010000224.1:0-14182 GCA_036280905.1 Rubrobacter sp.
AATTGCGGCCTCTTGGGCCGGGAGCCTTCGCAACAAGCGGCCGGCGAGGCCGGCCGCGCAGTGATTCCAGGGACGTTCTCCGACCACCCAGAGCCTGAACTCGGCGGCGTAGCCGCGTGAGATCTGTAGAAACCGGTCGTAACCCATGCCGGACCCTTCGAGGTCGAACCGCCATTCTTCCCAGAGCAAGTCGGCCACGAAGGTGGTGTCCTCGACGACGCGGCCACCCTCCTCGGGCGACTCCTCAAGGAGCGCGCGGGTCTCGGTCTTAAGGTCTTTCGGCTCATCCGGCACAGAGAGACTCGTTGTGGCACGTTTCAACTAGTACCTCACCGCTTCGTGTTCGACTGGCGCCCGATCCGTCCCGGCGTAGTCGTTCAGGTGTTCCTCGTAGTCTATAAAGAGTGGGGCGTCGGGGTCGAAGGCCCGTTTCAAGCTGTTGAAAGCCACCCGCTTGTCCAAGTCGTCAAGCTTATCCAAAGCCTGCGGCTTGTCAAGGGGACGCAACTCCAGAAGGTCCCTGACGGAATCGAAGGCGGCGAGCCCCTCTTCGCTCCTGACCAGGACGGTGGAGTAGCCGTCCGCGCTCCCCACGCTGCCCACTGAGATGTCGGCGGCGTGGCCCATAAAGTCGGCACACTCGTCGCATCCCTTCAAGGCCGCGCCGTGGAAGTCCCTTATGGGCTCCCCGAAGATGGTCTCGCCCTCGAGGTCCTGCACGATCATCTTCCCGCGGATGATGTCCACGCGGCCCACGTTGT
This sequence comes from Rubrobacter sp., assembly GCA_036280905.1. Taxonomy (GTDB): domain Bacteria; phylum Actinomycetota; class Rubrobacteria; order Rubrobacterales; family Rubrobacteraceae; genus Rubrobacter_D. The sequence continues at coordinate 762 of DASUPX010000224.1, forward strand.
CGAGGTCGACGTTCCTCTTGTCCCTGATCTCCTCCAACATCAGCTTCTCGTAGTTGAAGCTCTTGGTGCACAAGAGCGCTATGGTGAGCGTTATGGCCTCGACCTTGGATGAGCCCCACGTCCATGGCCTCGCCTGCATGGCCTTGATGCCCTCGATCTCGCAGGGCGTTCCAACGACGGCGATCCTCGGGTTTGGGGGCAGGTCGTAGTCCTTGAAATCCACGTGTCCCAGGGCGAGCGTCTGGTTGTAGAAGCTGCCCGCGCACTCGCGGATCTCCTCCGGCGTCCTCGCCAGGAAGGCCTCGCCCTTCCAGCGCTCGGTCTCGCTCTCCCGAGCAACGAGGGCGCCGTCGATCTCACCCTCCTTGAGCAGGGAGACGAGGAGCGCGCTGACGAACCCGCCGTCTTGCACACCGTCCATCTTCTGCTTTACCCGCGCTGTGTAGCTCTCCTCGACGCGCCCTATGCCCTCGACGCTTTCCCCGTTACCGGTGATTTTCCACGTCGACTCGTACTGCAACCCGCCACGCGGGCAGAAATCCCAGCACAGCGAGCAGCCCGTGCACATCTTGACGAGCTCGGGAAGGTCGTCTTCACCCAGGCCGATGGAGTCGGTCGGGCAGGCAGCGACGCACACGCCGCACTGCACGCAGCGGTCCGCGTCGATAACGGCCTTCTCGAGATCCCAGAACCAGACCTTGCCGGGGGCCTCGTCGATGTCGTTCATCATGTCGCGGATATCGAAGCCCGCCATCAGGCCGACACCCCGCTCCGCACCGGCTTTCTGAGGGCCTCGCGCAGCTCGGCGTTCCTCTTGCGCCTGGCCCACTCGTGGAAGCGCTCCCCCTCGCGGCGCTCTTCCTCGAACTTCTCGAACACGGCCACGAGGGCGTCCGGAACCTCTTCGGTGGGCCTGGAGCCCTCCACCCAGTCGATAAACGCGGCGTCCCTGCCCAGGGAGCCCCCGAGCCCGATGTCCACGCCCTCAACGATGGCTTCCTTCGTCTTGGCGGTCTCGCCGCGGAAGCCTATGTCCCCGATCTGGGGCTGCGCGCAGGACGCGGAGCAGCCGGAGAAGTGCATCCTTACGGCCTCCTGGCCGACATCACCGACCCGCTCGTCCATCTCGCGCGCCCACTCGACCGCCCTGACCTTGGTCTCGACGATGCCAAAGCGGCAGAACTCGCTCCCCGTGCACGCGACAACCCCGCGCTCGAAAGCACCGGGGTTGGGCGAGAACCGCTCCAGAAGCGGCTCCGCGAGTAGATCGTCGAGCCGCTCCCCTGGAACGCCCGTGATGACGAGGTTCTGGTCCGTGGCAAGACGGACGCCGGCCCCGTATTCCCTGGCGAGCCTGCCGGCCTCCTCGAATTGTTCGCCGCCCATCCTGCCGACGGGCACGTTCAGGCCCACGTAGTGGAGGTCGGTTCCAGAATCATCCCTACCTTTTTGAGGGTGGACACCGACATGGTCGCCGCGGTATCTCCTGGTCAGGTCTTCGCCGGCTGGCGTCAGGTCTACGGAGACGCGCCTGGCTAGTTCCTCCCTGAAGCCCTCAGGGCCCAGTTCCTGGACCAGGTAGCGCATCCGTGCGGTCCAGCGGTTCTCCCGGTTCCCGAGCTCGCCGAACACCTGGGCTATGCCGCGCGTTATCTCCACGGCCTCCTCGGGCCGGACGAACACGTCTATATCGGAGGCCATCCTTGGGCCGTCGGAGAGGCCGCCGCCGACGCGCAGGTTGAAGCCAAGCGTGCCATCCTGAAGACGGGCTGGGAGCAGGCCGACATCGTTGATCTCCGCCTGCGCGCAGTCCTCCAGGCAGCCTGTGACGCTCAGCTTGAACTTGCGCGGCAGGTTGGCGTACTCGCGGTTGCCCGTGAAATAGGAGCTTATGGCCTGGGCCACCGGGAAAGCGTCGATGACCTCATCGTGGTCGAGGCCCGAGACCGGGCAGCAAAGGACGTTGCGGGCCGAGTCGCCGCAGGCCTGCACGGTCGTGATGCCGACCTCTTCCAGGCGGCGCCAGATCTCCGGTATGTCACCCATCCGGAGCCAGTGCATCTGCACGTCCTGGCGCGTGGTCAGGTCGAGAAAGTTGTTGCCGAAGTGCGGGTTCGGGATGGGTCCGTGGGCAAACTCCGAGGCGATCCTTCCTATCACCTCCGTCTGCGCCGGCGTCAGCACGCCGCCTGGGATCTTCACCCGCATCATATAGGCGTCGCCGCCCTGCTTCTGCGGGTAGATGCCCACCCACTTCAGCCGCTCGACCTCCCCCGGGACCTCGTCCATTGCCGATAGGTCCTTGGAGTAAGTGTCTATTATCGCCTGGCGGACCTCCAGCGGGTGGCGCGCCTGCTTGATGCGTTCGACGTTGTTTAGGGTCTGGTCTTCCCTGAGAAATCTCATGTTGTAAAAACCTGCTCTATTAGAGAAAGGTGTACCTTGATTCAGGCGCCCGCCCGGCTGACGCGGCCGTCTTCGAAGTGGATGCCGCACTCGGTCTTGTCCATCTCCGACCACCGGCCCGCCCTGGGGTCCTCGTCGTCGTGCACGGGCCTGGTCTGCGGCTCGCAGCCGATGCTCCTGTAGCCCTGGTGCAAGAGCGGGTTGACGAGAACGTCGTGCGACCTGACGTAATCCCACACCTGCGTCTCCGTCCAGTGCGGCATGGGCGCTATCTTGGCGGCCTCGTAGCGTTCCTCCCAGGCGACGACCCTGGTGCCAGCCCTCTGCGGGGTCTGCTCCCTCCGGATGCCCGTCATCCAGGCGTCGTAGCGGGTCAGGGCCCTCTGCAGGGGCTCTATCTTGCGTACCTGGCAGCACAGGTTCGGGGTGCAGGTGCGCATCTGCTCGCCGTAACGTTCGACCTGCTCCTCGATGGTCATCGCGGGCCGCAAGACCTCTACGGGTAGCTTGTAGCGCCGCATGACCTCCTCGCGGAACTCAGCCGTCTCCTTGAAGATGAAGCCCGTATCGATGGTAAGCACGGTAACCTTGTCCGTGACGCTGGAGATCATGTCCAGAAGCGCCATCCCCTCGCCCCCGCCGAACGAGGCAGAGAGCGCCAGGCCCTCACCGTAGGTCTCGACCGCCCACGCTATGACCTCCCGCGGGTCGGCGCCCTCCAGACGGTCGGACTCCCGCTCAAGAGCCTCCAGACCAGGTAAGATCCTATCGTTACGCTTGGAACGCAGGGATTCATGCAACGTGCCATCCTCCAGTGTGATCGAAAAACGAGATGCCAGGGGTTGAGATCAGGCGCGTGCGCTACATCGTGCGCCCGCGCGAGGGGCCGAAGACATTCGCCCCATCGCCCCTCCCTGCGTGCCGTGCAACTCCATGCGCGGATACTAAGGGTCAGGCGGCAATACGTCAACAATAATTCCGATGAAAATTGTCGGAATTAGAGAAAAACGCTCTGTTGCGGCAATACCGGCTTCTTGCAAAGGGTTATTTTTCGGGGGTGTTGTCGCCGAGTTCGGGTTCGGCGCCACCGCGTTTTATGGCGCGGGCGTAGAGCAGGAGGGTCGGTGATAGAACAAGGGCGGCCACGGTCAGGGCCTGCCTGACGCCGAAGACGTTGCCGATAACCCCCACCACGGGGCCGGCGGAGGCTTCGCCCAGTGCGCCGGCCTGGCTGCTCATGGAGATCACGGTCGCCCTCACGGCCGGGTCGAGGCCCTCGTTGAGCCAGGTCAGGTAGACCGGCTCGGCGACCCGGCGGACCAGCGTCGCGAACCAGAACGCGCCGAGCGCGAGCGCGAAGCTACCTGCAAGGGCGAAGGTGAGCATTCCCGCCACAAGCAGCAAGTCGAGGACGAGCAGGAGCCGCGCGGCGACGGCGGGGTTGCCAACATCGATGGCGCGGGCCACGATGCCGGCGGCCAGGTAGCTGAGGACGAGGCCCCCGGCCCCTATCGCGCCGAACCACACCACCGGCTCGAGGCCCCCGATGGTCGGCAGCCCGACCACATCGAGGAACTGCTTGGGGTTGAGCCGGTCGAAGCCCTCCTCGGACATGCCGGTAAACAGGGCCGCGGCCAGCAGGATGAGGAGGATGGGCCTGGAGCGTACCAGCCGGACGCCGCCGCGAGCCGTGGCCGCGGCGTGCTCGACTGAGGAGCGTCCCTCGCGCGGAGATGGACGGAAATTGCGCTCCGGCATAGCCAGGATCAGGGCCAGGCCGAGCGCGACGGTCAGGACTCCACCGGCGAGCAGCGGCAGGTTCAGGGCGACGAGGCCGAGGAGCACGCCCCCCGGTATCCCTAGAAACGAGCCAAGGTAGTCGGCCTGCTCTCCCCGGATGTACACCCTCCCCAGGTCGCGGTCGGGGGCCTCGTCTGCGATCCAGGCCTCCAGGGCCCCGCTGATGAACGTGTACCCCACCCCCCACACGGCCTGCGCCGCGAGCACGGCGGAGAACTCGGGGATGGCGCCCTCAAGCGCGAACCCCGAGCCCATGAGCACGCAGCCCACGATCACCGACCGTCGCCGCCCGAACGTGTCGGCGAACACCCCGGTCGGCACCTCGAAGACGAACACGGCCACCTCCAGCGCCGTCCCAAGCAGCACCAGCCGCAGCGGGTCCAGCCCGACCACCTCGATCCTGTAAACCGGTGCCACGGTGCTCCAAAGCGTAAAAAACAGCGCGAAAGAGCCCTTGATAAAGAGGTAGATCGGATACGCTCCAAGCCTGTTCACGCCGGCCCCGCTCTCTTTCCACCCCGGTCAGAACCGTGCCGGGAAGAAGGATGGAATTCTCACTGGTGGTGCCCCGAGCCACGATGGTCGTGGAAACGGGAGGCTGCTGGGGTACGGCGGAGCGAGAACCGCGAGCTTTGCGGTCCCCTCTTTCGTCTCCGCCGCCTAGCGAGGAATTAGCACGGCTCGATCGTAACCCATCCCCGACGACGCCGTCAAGAAGCCGAAAAACCTGTGCGACGGGGTCTTACCTGAACATGTCTCGTTCCGGAGGCATGAGAAGTTCCCCGGCGCTACCGGATGCCGGCGAGTACGGGTATCCCCGCACGATGGCCAGGGGTATACCCTCGGTCTTGCCCATGACGAGCTCTGCCGCGGCGGCCAGCTCGTCGGCGACGGCTAGCACGCTCGCCTCCATCGGGTAGCCGTGCGGGTCGTTCAGGCCTCTGTAGTCGGCGATCGGGTCCATGCCGGCGACGCCGATGGCGACGTCCGTTATCCCGTGGCGCCAGGCCCGGCCGAAGGAGTCGGAGATGATGACCGCCACCTCGACGCCGAGTTCAGTGGCGAGGGTCCCGCGGAGCTTTGCGGCGGAGGCGTCCGGGTCGACGGGTAGCAGGCAGACCGTATCGTCGCCAGGCACGTTCGAGGCGTCCACGCCAGCGTTGGCGCAGACGAAGCCGTGGTGCGTCTCGGAGATCACGATGCCACGGTCCATGCGCACGATGCGCCGGCTCTCCCTGAAGACGACCTCGACCTGGCGGGCGTCCTTTCCGTGGCGGGCAGCGTAGTCCTTCGCCAGCGCGGAGGGTTCGACGGTGCCGAGATCCTGGATCCGCCCTTCGGCCTTGCTGACGATCTTGTGCGTCACAACCAGCACGTCGCCGGCGCTCAGGTCACCGGCCACGGCCTGCCGGATCATACGGTCGAGGTCGTCACCGGGGAGGACCTCGGGGAAGCCCTCGACCGAAAGCACCTGCAATCCTTTCACGGGCGCGCCACGCCGTTCTTCTTGAGCATTGCCAGGTCCCCCGCCGTGTCAAGGTCGAAGGCCAGGTGCGGCCTCTCGCAGACCCTGACCGCGAGCCCCCGCTTGCGGGCGTCCTCCAGGTGCATTCCGAAGCTGCCTGGACCGAAGGCGAACGGCAGGGCGTCGGGGGGGCGTGTCAGGAGGGCGTTCGTGCCGAAACGCGCCCCGTCTGGGGAAATTACTACGGCCTGGCCCTCGGATGCCTCCAGCACGGCGCGCACGTCTTCGGCTTCGAGGAGCGGAAGGTCTGCGGGAAAGACGAGCAGGGTGGATGCTCCCAGATCAATGGCCCTGCGCCGTCCCTCTTCGAGGGCGGGGTTGAGCCCGCGGCTCTCCTGGACGAGCGGCGCTGCCCCGCGTCTCCTGGCCTCGTTGAGCACGATCCGGTCCGGGCTCACCACGCACACGTCCTCCACGCCGGAGGACCGTATAGCGGCCACCACGCGGCCCATCATGTAGAGGGTGAGCCCTGCCCTGGCGCCGGGGTTGAGTATCGGGGAGAGTCGGCTCTTGGTCCCCTGCAAATCCTTGACCGGCACGACCGCCGACACCCCGGAAGTCAGGCTCAACGCGCCACCATGCCCAACCCGAACTCCAGCGTCTCCCCCGCGAGGCGGGCCCGGTCCCCGTCGTCGCGCATCACGGCATCGGTCACGAGCACGCGTACCCCCGACTTTTCTATGCCACCACGTTCTTCCCCGTCGACCGAATCCACGACCATACCGTCCACCAGCCCAGAGTACATCGCGGCCACACCCGTGGCCGAGACCTCGTGGCCGAGCGAGAGGAGCATCCTGTCAGCCGGCCCCTTGAGCGCCCTCCCCCCGACGATCGGGCTGACGGCCACCTTCGGGGCGCGGGATGAGGCCAGTGCCTCTCTCATGCCCGGCACCGCCAGGATCGGGCCGACGCTCACTACCGGGTTCGACGGACAGAAAATGATGGCCTCCGCGCCGGAGATCGCCTCGAATACCTCGTCGGTCGGCCCCGCGTCGTCTATGCCAAGGAACTCGACCCCGAGCACCTCGTCCTTCTGCCTGCGGCGCACGAAGTACTCCTGGAATTCCAGGCGGCCCGTGGGAGTATCGAGGACCGTAGCGACCGGGTCGTCGCTCATCGGCAATACGGTGCTCTCGATGCCCAGGGCCCCGCGGAGCGCGGCCGTTACCTCCGTCAGCGTCTCGCCCGAGCGCAGGCGGGACGTCCTCAGCACGTGGGTGGCAAGGTCCCTGTCACCCAGCTTGAACCAGGTGTCCTCACCGTAGTGATCCAGCATGTTCAGGGACTCGAAGGACTCGTTTGCGATGCCCCATCCCGTCTCGGGGTTGGCGATGCCGGCGAGCGTGTACATCACGGTATCCAGGTCGGGACAGATGTGGAGTCCCCAGAGGTCGAAGTCGTCGGCGGTGTTCACCACCACCGAGAGATCCCCGGCCGGCAACACGCTCTGCAGGCCCGCGGCGAGCTTGGCGCCCCCGACCCCGCCAGCCAGGGCCACGACCTTCATCGCGCCACCGTCATGGGATCGTTCTCTCTAGATGGCGGCGGCATCGCTACTCCCCAGCTTTTCGAGCGCGTAGTTCGTCAGGGCGAGGATGCTGAGGGCGTCGGAGATCCTGCCGTCCGTTGTCATTGCCACGGCCTCTCGCAGGGGGACGCGCCGCACCCCGATAACCTCCGTGCCCTCGTTCTGCGGCTCGCCGGCGATGAGGTCGGTGGCAAGGAACCACACGGCGTGCTCGTCGGCGACGGAGTTGGAGAGGAACGCCTCCCCAAGCCTGGTCCACCTTCTGGCCACGAGGCCGGTCTCCTCCTTGAGCTCGCGCCTGGCTGCCTCCAGCGGCTCCTCGCCTTCGGGGCAGCCACCTTCGGGGATCTCCCAGGAGTAACGTTCCAGGGGGTAGCGGTACTGGCCAACCAGGTAGACGTGGTCGTCTTCTACGGGCAAGACGCCCACGGCGGTGTTCTTGTAGTGGATGACGCCGTAGATACCCGGCTCGCCGTCCGGCCGGATCACGCTGTCTTCACGGACCGAGATCCAGGGGTTCTCGTAGACGCACCTCGAGCCCAGAGTCCGCCACGGGTTGTCTGTCGCTTCGCCCTCCAAGGTCTCTCCAGACTAGTGACTTCCGGCGGCGATCCACCGACCCTGCATACGGGCTGCTATCTTAGCACCGCGGTCGGCCGCGCTTTCAGGTACTCTGGCGCCCCCGGGACCAGGCGCCGTGCTGTATCTCGTACCTGTACTCGTCGCTCGTGGAGCCCTTGAACCGGTCCGCATCCTTCTGGAAACCGACCCTCTCGAAGCCAAGTGACTCGACCAGGGCTATGGAGGCAACGTTGCGCGTGTCGATCTCCGCCGCGACCACCCCGACCCCGTAGTCCGCGAACAGGTGCTCGAGCAGGCGCCCGCACGCCTCGGCGGCGAACCCCTGCCGCTGGTAGGGCGCGAAGACCATGTAGGCGATAAAGGCGGGCTCGCTTGCTTCTACCGTGGCCTCGAGGGTGCCGACGTAGTCACCGGAACGCTTCTCGCGCACCGCCCAGTTGAGCCACGCCTCCCGGCCGTCGGGAGAACGCCGCGCCGACAGGAATTCGTAGCGATTCTCCAGGGCTTGGGGTGTGTTCGGGGGATCCTGGGGGATAAACCGGTACAGCCGCTCCTCCTGCATTCGTTCGTAGAGGGCCGGCGCGTGGGCCGGCAGGATCGGCTCCAGCAGCAGCCGCCCCGTTTCGAGCCGCGCTTCCGGTGCTACGAGGTCCATCTCTTCAGGGGGCACTCTGGGTCTCCCGTTCGCTGTTCGTGGGGCCGAAGGCTATCGCGACTGCTATCGTAGCACCATCGAGGTCGAACTCGTCGGATGGCCGAAGGGAGGCGAAGGTTGACTTACCCCGACCGGGAATTCGTGAAGAGGCAGTACCGGGACGCCTCCAGGCTGAACGCCTGCATCGGGCTACACGAGCGCTTCAGCACCAATCCACAAGGGCTGCAGGACTGGGTCTTCGACCACTTCGACATTCCGGAAGAGGCCAGCATTCTGGATGTCGGGTGCGGTTCCGGCCTGTTGTGGAGAAAGAACCTGAACCGCGTTCCGCGGGAATGGTGTGTCACGCTAACCGACGCTTCACCGGGGATGCTAGACGAAGCCAGGGCCGATCTCTCTGCCGATCAACGCTTCGGGTTCTGGATCGCAGACATTCAGCACTTGCCTTCTGTAGATGGGTGTTTCGACGCAGTTATCGCCAACCACATGCTCTACCACGTGCCGGACAGGCCGAGGGCTATCTCAGAGATCTCCCGTGTCTTGCGACCGGGCGGAACCCTGTACGCTACGACGAACGGCAGAGAGATGCACAAGGAGATGGGCTGGATGCAACGCGTCCTCGATCCCGCCCGGCCTTCGGACGCCCGCTTCTCAGACCCTCTCGGCTTCAGCCTGGAGAACGGGGCCGATCAGCTCTCGGCATGCTTCACGGACGTCACCATGAAGAGGTACAGCGACGCCCTCGCCGGCACGGAGGTAGACCCGCTCGTCGACTACCTGCTGTCAGAATCGTCAGCCGACGCCGCGGAGAGGAGAACCGACGCCGAGGAATTCGAACGGAGGGTAGGGGAGCTGGTAGAGCTTCTGGAGCACGAACTGGATTCACAGGGTGCCATACACATAACCAAAGACACGGGGCTGTTCGTTGCGCGCAACTAGGGACATGGAGATCCTCGTCGGGGCACCGCTCGATGACCCCGAGGTCGGCTTCGGGCTGCAGCAGGCCGTGCTGGAGGAAGTCGCGGCTGGTGAGCGTGGCCCTGCGGCCCTGATCTGGACTTCGTCGCGCTACGTAGGGGCCACGAGGAGGGAGACGCGCCTCTCCGGCTTCGCGCTGGCCTCGGAGGCGGCCATGGAACTCGGGTTTCCCGTACTGGTGCGCAACTCTGGCGGGGGGGCCGTCGCGGCGAACATGGGCTCGCTCTCGTTCTCTCTCACCTTCCCCGTGGAGGACCTGCGTCAAGGGCTCTACGAACGATACTCGGAGGGCCTGGAGCTAATCGCCTCGGCGCTCCGGCGCGTCGGCGTCGAGGCGGAGCGGGGGGAGGTCGAGGGGGAGTTCTGCCCGGGCGCCTAGTCCGTGCGATCTGGCGGTCCTGGAGGGGTCAAGCACGCCGGTCTGGCCCAGCGGGTTACGCGCCGCGCGGCGCGCCTCGAAGCCCTGTTGCTGGTCTCGGAGACGGACGAGGTCAGGGCGGTTCTCGAGCGCTTCTACGGCCTTCTCGGGCTACCGTTCCGTCCGGGGAGCGTCGGGGACCTTCCGGTAGACGTTCCGACGGTGATCCGGGCGCTCTCGGACGAGGCTCGTGCCAGGTACGGGGCCAGGGAGGTCGGGATCGGGGAGGAGACTTTGCAGCGGGCGCGGGCGTTGCGGAACGGGTGGCGCTTTATCCCTGATTCGGGTAGCTCTCTGTAGGGTAAAGTTTTTGCATCATGGAGTACGTGTTCAACGCTTTTGTGACCCTTCTGGTCATCATCGACCCGCTTGGCCTCGCCCCCATCTTCGCCGCGCTCACGCGGGGCTTCTCCGAAAAGCAGCGGCGAGAGTCGGCGATCAGGGGCACCCTGCTCGGTGGGCTCATCCTCTACGTGTTCGCGCTCGCCGGCGACGTGCTACTCGAGGCGTTGGGGATCGGGCTTCCGGCGTTCCGGATTGCGGGCGGGATCCTGCTCTTCCTTCTCTCCCTGGACATGGTCTTCGCCAGGCCCTCTGGGATGCGCGCCAGCGCCGTGCGCGAGCAGGAGGAGGAAGAGTACCAGCAGGACATCTCTGTCTTTCCCCTGGCCATACCGCTCCTCGCCGGTCCCGGCGGCATTACCACCGTGCTACTGTTCACCGGTGGCGCAAGCGTCGGCCAGCAAGCCCTCTTCATGACCGTGCTCTTCGTGGTCCTGGTCATGACCCTGGCCTGTCTGCTGCTCGCCCCCCGCGTCATGCGGCTTCTGGGCGAGACCGGTTCGAACGTGCTCACGCGCGTCCTCGGCGTCCTGCTCGCCGCCCTCTCCGTGCAGTTCGTGATCGACGGCCTACAGACAAGCCTTGCATAGAACGGTCAGCTTTCAGCCTCCGGCTATCAGCACTCGCCGGCTGACCGCGGAGACCTGATGGCTCGGAACCCGGCGAATCCGTTTTCGTTGATACCGCTTATACTCTTCGTCATGTCGAACGCGCCCATAGTGATCGTCGGGGGAGCCACCTGGTGGCCGAACAGTTATCGTGATCTCGCGAACACGCTACGCGACATCTCCGGCTCCGAGGTTCACGTGGCACCCATCACGCCCCTTGACTGGGCGCTCGGGTACTTGAAGGGCTTCGGGCAACTGGTGTTCGAGGTCGCGAGCACCGTGGACAGGGCGCTCCTTGAGGCAGAGACCAAGAAAGCCGTTCTCGTGGGGCACTCGGCGGGCGGGCTAGCCTGCAGGGTGTATATCGGGGGAGATCCCCCTTATGGTGGCCGGCGCTACTCCGGGCACAGGCGGGTGGAGCGCTTGATCTCGCTTGGCACCCCACACAACGTCGGGCAGACGAAACGCCTCGCCCCAATCTCCCGGATAAACGACCTCTTCCCCGGCGCCCTGCACGCGGAGGACGGCCTCCGCTACCTCTCAGTTGCGGGGAACGTCGTTGACGGCGCCACCTCCGCGAAGGCCCGCAAGCGCTACGAGCGGTTCGTCGAGGACGGGAGGGTGGGTGGGGACGGTGTCGTGCCAATCGAGGCCGCCCTGCTACCCGGCTCGGAAGAGGTCGTCCTCGATGGGATCCACCACAACAGGCGGATGGGCTCCTGGTACGGGTCGGATGCGGAGACGGTCGGCCGCTGGTGGCCCGAAGCGCTACGCACGGATGGCGGTCCACGAACAGTTCGAGCCGCCGAAAGGAGCAACAATGCCGGCTGACGGCGCCGACGAGCGACAATATTCCTGGGAGGTCGCCGGCGCTGACGCCGACGCCTTGCGGAGCGCGATGAGCCACTTTCCGACCGGGGTTACCGTGGTTACCAGCGGGCAGGAGGAGAACGTCGAGGGTATGACGGCCAACGCGGTGATGTCGGTCTCACTCGACCCGGTGCTCTTCCTCATCAGCGTGCACAAAGATGCTCGCATCAACCCGCGCATCAGGGAGGAGGGGTACTTCGCGATCAGCCTCCTCGCCGACGATCAGGAGGGGCTGAGCAGGCTCTTCGCCTCACCAGAGCGGTCCAGCGGCCTACCGGCGCTTCACTCGCTGGGCGGTGGCTACGGCTCGACCGGGGCACCCCTGGCGGCTGGCGCCCTGGCGGCGATCGAATGCGAGCTCGAGGACACCTACTACGGGGGCGACCACGACCTGTTCCTTGGCAGGGTCGTCGGGGTGCGCCTGGGAGATACACGCAAGGGACCTCTGCTCTTCCACGAGGGTGCCTACCCCACGCTAAAATCGCCTTCCCGCCCCGAGGACTCCGGCGCCTTCGTCGACTCCGTCAGGGGCTTCGACGCCCGCATGAACCGCCTGCGCGACAGGAGAAGACGCTAGGTGTTCGACCGGAATCTGCTCCCGATCGTCAGGCCTCTTCCCGTTGACGCGGAGGGCCTCGTCTTCGTCGACGGCACGACGAAAGACGGCATGATCGAGAGTGGAGAGGCCCGCTCCCCGACGACGGGCGAGACCTATGAGATCAGGAACGGATACCTGGACCTCCTTGGATCCCGTATAGGGGCGGACAGCATCGCCAACCTGACCAACTTCCTTCCGGGCGCGGGCCGCGGCTACGAACCGCTCTGGAGGGTCCGCTCCCTGAGGTTGCTTACCGGAGAGCCGTTCCCGAACGAGCAGGAGCTTCGGATCATCGAAGACCTGGTTCACCAGGCTCCGGACGGTCGTTATCTCGATCTGGGTTGCTCAGCCGGCCTCTACACGCGCGGGCTTGCCCGGGACCGGGATACGAGCGTGGTCGGCATAGATATCTCTCCTTCCATGCTAAGAGAGGCAGACCGTCGCGCCCGCCAGACCGAAACCAGACCCTCCTTCCTCCGCGCCAACGCCCAGAACCTACCGTTCTTCGACGGCGTCTTCTCCGGGGCAGTCTGCGGCGGCTCGCTGAACGAGTTCAAGAACCCGGCCCGCGTGCTACGGGAGACCCACCGCGTTCTCCAGAGCGGGGGCCGGCTCGCCATAATGGGTATCCTGCGCGCGCAAACGCGGCGCGGACGCCGCCTCCAGCAACTCGCCTCGACGGGCGGCATAAGGTTCTTCGACCCGGACGAGTTGGGGAGCCTCCTGGATCACGCAGGCTTCGAGCCTGACCCACTCAGGACCAACGGCCCCGTCTTCTTAGCCGGCGCAACCCGCAGGGGTTGATCTTCGGCAGAAGCCGCCGCTACAAGGCTTCCACAGATTCTGGAGTCGGCAGGGCGCCCTGGGCGCCTTCTCTGGTTACCGCCGCGGCCCCGGCGCGCGCGGCGTAGGCGACGGCGTCTTCCAGAGAGGCGTCGCGGGCGAGTCTGCTCGCCAGGGCGCCGACGAAGGCGTCACCCGCCCCGGTGGTATCGACGACCTCGACCTCCGGGCTAGTAACGTGGCCCGTAGAGTCTCCGTCGCTGAAAACCGCACCTTCTCGCCCGAGCGTGATCACCGCTGACTTCGGCCCCAGTTCGAGAAGTGCAGG
>DASUPX010000225.1:0-6997 GCA_036280905.1 Rubrobacter sp.
GCTCGGGCCATTGGTATGGCCGCCTCGTGGTGGGGGATCATCAGCCGCAGGAAAAGCTCGTCTGCCTCCTCGGGGGGCAGCGTGCCGAGGCGGTCTATCTCTTCCCGGGAGGCCATCCCCGGCATCTGGCCGTCCGTGGGGTGGCCCATCCAGGTCATTGGCTTCTCGGTGCCCGTCGGCGAGAGGCCCCACACGGCGAGCCAGCCCTGCATCTGGCCGATCTGGGCCTGCTGGGTCAGGGCAATATCGGTGGCGAGCGTCTTTACCTGCGGGTTTTCGGTCCTGTCGCGCACGATCTCGGCCATCTCCACGGCCTGGGCGTGGTGGACCATCATGTCGCGGGCGAACCCGGCCTCCGCCGACCCCTCCTGTGGCGGCCGGGATGAGGCCCAGAGGAACAGGGCCCCGGCGGCGACCGCGACGGCGAGGACGAGCAACAGCGCGTAGGCGACGTTTCGTGCGCTCATCGCGAACGTGCTATCGGCGGGGCGGCGCCCGCGCCGAGTCGTCCAGCCGGGGGCACTATCAGCGTCTACCCTTCCGGAAGAGCCTGAGGCCGTTCAGGGTGACTGCGATGGAGGTGCCCATGTCCGCGAGGACGGCCATCCAGAGCGCCACCAGCCCGAAGGGCGCCAGCAGCACGAAGAGACCCTTGATGAGTATCGAGACGGCCACGTTCTGCCTGATGATACCCTCTGCGGCGCGCGAGAGCGCGACGGCCTCGGCCAACTTCGACAAGTCGTCGCGCATGAGGGCGACGTCGGCCGTCTCTAGCGCCACGTCCGTGCCGGCGGCCCCCATGGCGAAACCGACGGAGGAGACGGCGAGGGCCGGCGCGTCGTTCACGCCGTCTCCGACCATACCGGCGTCGCCGTGGGTCGCCACGAGCCCGCGCACGGCCTCTATCTTCTCCTCGGGCAAGAGCCCCGCCCGGTAACCGATGCCGAGCTCTTCGGCCACGCGCCGGGCCGGGGCCTCGGCGTCCCCAGTCAGCATCACGAGCTCCTCGACCCCCGACGCGCGCAGGGCCTCGACGGTCGCCTTCGCGTCGGGACGGATGGAGTCGGCGAGGCCGAAGACCGCCAGGGGACCGCCGTGGGTGCCAAGGAGGACCGGGGTCTCGCCGGCGCGTTCGATCTCCTCCAACGTTTCGGAGGCGTCCTCCAGAGGTACCTCTCTCTCGGCGAACATGCGGGGGCTCCCGATCAGGTACCTTTTTCCTCCCACCTCGCCTTCTGCTCCCCTACCCGCCACCGACCGAAAATTCGCGACCGGGGGAAGGCTGGATCCTTCCTCGGCACGTCCGGCTCCGGCGGAGAGGATGGCGTGCGCCAGCGGATGCTCCGATCTCCTCTCCAGCGCAGCTGCCAGCGCCAGAACCGAGGCCTCGTCGCTACCGTCTAGCGCCACGACACGCGAGAGCACGGGGCGTCCCTCTGTCAGGGTACCGGTCTTGTCGAAGGCGAGCGCCTTGAGCCTACCTGCGGCTTCGAGCGCCTCACCACCCTTGAGCAGAATGCCCCGCCTGGAAGCCGCCCCGATGCCTGAGACCACCGTAACGGGCGTGGAGATGACCAGGGCGCACGGGCAGGCGATGATAAGGAGCGCAAGCGCCCTGTAGAACCACTCACCGAAGCCCGCACCGAGAACGGGGGGCACGACCGCGAGCACCACGGCCGCGACCACCACAATGGGGGTGTAGATGCGCGAGAAGCGGTCCACGAACTGCTCGGAAGGGGCCTTGGACGCCTGGGCCTCCTCCACGAGGCGGGCCACGTTCTGCAGCGTCGAGTCCCCGGCCCGTTTCGTCGCCTCGACCTGGAGCCCCCCCTGGCCGTTCACTGAGCCAGAGTATACGACGCTGCCAGCACCCTTCTCGACGGGCACGCTCTCACCCGTGACCGGGGCCTCGTTGACCGTGGAGGATCCCTCGACGACCCTGCCGTCTACCGCAAGCCGCTCGCCGGGCCGCACCACAACCGTCTCGCCGACCTCGACCTCTTCCGCCGGGACGATTACCTCGGAGCCTTCCCTCCTGACGAGCACCTCGTCCGGGGCGAGCCCCGCCAGGGCCCTCACGGCCCCGCGCGTTCGGTCGATGGCGTAGACCTGAAGTGCGTTCCCCGCGGCGAAGAGGACCACCACAGAGGCGGCCTCCGCCCACTGTCCTATCCCCGCAGCCCCGACCGTGGCCACGCTCATCAGGACGTTCATGTCCATGTGCCTGGCCCTCAACCCGACTATGGCCGCCCGGAAGATCGGCACCCCACCGATCACGATGGCCGAGAGGTAGGCCGCAACGCGCGTGTACTCGGGCGCCCCGGTGAGCGTCAGGGCTAGCCCGAGAATGAAAAAGAGGGCCGAGGCAGAGACAGACAGGGCCCTCGGGGTGCGCCAGAATGGAGGCCTCTCGACCTCCTCCGTCTCTGCCACCCCGTACCCGGCGGCCCTGACGGCGGCCTCGATCTCCTCTAGGGCCAGGCCGGAGTCGTGCTCGGCGTCGAGCCTGCCAGCGGCAAAGTTCACGGTCGCCGAGCGGACGCCAGGGAGGCCGCCAACGTGCCTCTCCACGGTGGTCGCGCAACTCGCGCAATCCATCCCCTCGACGCGCAAGACGGTCCTCTCCAGGACGCCGGACGCCACACCACCCTCCGGTTCCTCTAGCTCAGCCCCCCCTGTTCTCGGGATGATGACCTCCGGGCTCTGGCAGCAGTCGTCCGTGCAGCCGGCCGCGTCGTTGGCCCCCTCCTCCGTCTCTTTCGGCCCCTGCGCTTCCTGCCCCAGGACGGGGAGCATCTTTCTCGGGCGATTCACGTCCCTACCTTCTCACCTACCAGTGACCTACCCAGCACGGCCGAGAGGAGCGAGGCGCCCTCATCCGAGAGCGAGTACATGACCAGCTTGCCGTTCCTCCTGGAGCGAACGAGGCCGTGGGATCTCAGCTGCCTGAGGTGGTGTGAGACGAGGTTCTGCGAGCGCCCGGCTATCCAGGAGAGGTCGCAAACGCAGAGCTCCCCACCTTCGCCAGCCTCGCGCAGGGCCGCGGCGAGCGTCAGGCGCGTGGGATCGGAGAGCGCCTTGGCGCGCTCGGCGGCCCCAAGGGCAACCTCCTCGCCAAGCAGCCTCCCGCGTATCGCCTCCGCCCGCGGGGCGTCAATGCAGATCAGGTCGCAGCGGTCCTCGCTCATACTCACACTCCAACACCCGTTGATATGTTATGCCGAGTATAGCAGTCCGTGGTGTTCGGTGACGTAGCCGGGCCGAGGAGGGTACACGCGACTGGTCGGGCTTTACCGCTTGCCCGGTGCTGACAGGAGGCCCGTGACGATGGCGGCACCCGCGGCCACCGCGGCTGGCAGGGCGTAGAGTCCCGCCGCCAGCGCGGACAGGTCGTAGGCTGCCGAGGCGAGGACGCCTTCCGTGCCGAGCCGCAGGGAGCCTGCTACGAGGATCCCCACGCCGAGTACCGCCAGCAGGAGCGGCAGGCCCGACAGGTCTTCCCTGCTCGGGACGCTTCCGAGGGCGAAGCTCAGGGACAGGTACGCCCACACGGTGGCCTGAATCGGGGAGCCGGTCAGGAAGCCGCCTGTAAAGATTTCCCGTACTACAACCCCGGCAGACGGGTCGGCCACCTGGCGGAACGTAAGCGGCGTGAGCAGCGCGGTCGTGAGCAGGAGTCCCAGCGGGTTCAGAACCACGGGCGCGAGCCCGATGATCGCCCTTATCGGCAGGGCGCGCTGCTCGTGGCGGACGTAGCCGAGCACCAGCCGGCTGTCCGCCGTCCTCTGTGGTGCGAAGGGCGCGAATCGGACAACCCTGGTACCGGTGAGCAGGCACGCCAGGTAGTGGGCACCCTCGTGGAGCACCACGCCCGGAAAGACCAGGAGGTAGAACGCCGATCGACCCAGGATACCCCCGGCCCCGAGCAAGGAGACCAGGCGGCCCATGGCGTACGAGCCGGCTGCATAGAGGACGGTCAGCTCCAGGGCGAGCAGGAGCGGGGCCCCCACCGACGTCCCGGTGTCCATCACGCTCCGGTCATGCTTCTCGGAAGATCCATAGATCCATCTCCGGTCAGATTCTATTATCCGAGACCGATACGAGGCGCTCGGCGAGCCAGAGGTCGTCGAGCCAGAGCTTCCGATAAGCCATGCTCGCGTCTACCTGCCGTTCGACGAGCACCCCGTCATCGCCGGCCGTGACACGAACGTTTGCCCAGCGCGGATGCGGGCTCAGCTCGGCGAGCGCGTCTACGACGGCGGGGGGCGTACCCGGCTCGGGTGAGAGGGCTAGATCGAGCTCGCGCGCCACGAAAGGCGGCATGGGATTCGCGACGTGAACCGACGAGGCTCCCGCGGACTGTTCGATCCGCACGGGCCATCCGTGCCGCTCCCCCGCGTAGGCGAGCCCTCCTGTGGGACGCGCGGTCGCCCCCTTGGGGTGGGCGACGCTGACCGGAGGGGAAGGACCGTCAAGGCGCAACCCCAGGTCTTTCAAATACGAGTCGGCCACCCTGGTGGCCTGGCGGTACTGGCCCGCGAGGCGAAGAACACCGAAGGCCACGAGCGCGAGGCCCGGGAGTACGGCCACCGGTATCGCAGGTCCGCCCGCGCCAAGAGGAGAGATAGTGGCCCCGGCGATACCGGTTATGTACAGGAGGGCACCTGCGGGGAGCGCGATCGTGAAGGCCGTGAAAAGGAGGAAGCCCCTCACGGCAAAGGATCGGGAAGTGGGTGCCGACGACACGTGTCCCCCGTCAACGCGTAGCACCGCATGAAGCGCCTCGCGGTCGACCGGGGGGTCGGCCGTTCCCGCTTGCGGCTCCTCCCCCTCCGGTGCGGCCGGGCCCACCCCGTCGGTCAGGAGAGAGGTCCACTGCAGGATCAGGAGCCCCGCGACCCACACCAGCACGGGAGCGGCTATGGGCAGAATTTCCGTCTCGTAAGGGTCGGACCTCAGCGCGATGTAGACGGTTACCACGATCGTCAGCGGCAGACCGACCATGACGTAAAGGAGGTACATCCAGGAACGCCCCCCGATGTTCACGTCCGAGTATCCGCTTCTACGGGGCCTGCGAAGGACGGCATCCACGTCTCTACGCACCAGAGGCACTCGTGAACTTCGCAGGGCGTGACTTGCATCTTGTCAGCGGTCGTATCTACGGGGCTTCCTCCTGCCGATATCCTACTTTCTTCGCGTGGCCGAGGCTATGGCCAAGGCAGGTTTCATGGATATCGACCTGTTCCAGATCGGCCTTCCCCGGCACGCCAGGTGCGGAATCTACGCGTGCGGGGTCTTCAGTTCTCGGCGTGCGTTGTGGACAGGGCGTTTTCCAGGTCCGAGATCAGGTCGTCAGGGTGCTCTATGCCTGTGGAGTACCTGATGAGCGACTCGGGGATGCCCATCTCCTTGCGCTCGCTCGCGCTCAACTCGACGTGGCTGGTGGTGGCGGGTGGCCCAACCGTGGTCTCGACGGCACCCAGGTTCGCCGCCCGGTGGGCGAATTGCAACCGGGGCAGGAAAGTCCGGACCGCCTCGTAGCCGCCACGGAGCGAGAAGCTCAGCATCCCCCCGAAACCCCTCATCTGCCTCCTGGCGAGCTCGTGCTGAGGATGGGATTCCAGGCCGGGGTAGAAGACCCTCTCTACGCCGGGGTGTTGCTCCAGGAAACGCGCGACCTGCATGGCGTTCTCGTTGTGGCGGGCGATCCGGAGATCCAGGGTCTTCAGCCCGCGCAGGAGCAGGTAGGCGGCGAAGGGATCGAGGGCGGCGCCGTTGATCTCCCGGTAATGGTAGACCCGCTTTACGAGGGCGTCCGATCCGCACAGGACGCCGCCGAGGGCGTCCGAGTGTCCCCCGAGGTACTTGGAGGCGCTGTGGATCACCAGGTCGGCCTCCAGGGAGAGTGGGCTCTGGTTTATGGGCGTGGCGAAGGTGCCGTCGACCACCACTACGGCGCCGGCCTCGTGCCCGACCTTCGCGAGCCGCTTTATGTCGACCAGCTTGAGCGTGGGGTTCGTCGGTGTCTCCAGGTAGAGGAGATTGCAGCCTCTGGCGACCTCCTTCGCGATAGCGTCGTGGTCCGTGGTATCGCAGAGCCTCACCTCCACACCAGCCCTGAGAAGGAACTCCAGGAAGACCTTGTTCGTCCCGCCGTAGGTGTCCTTCACGGAGACGACGCGGCTGCCGGGTTGGAGAAACTCGAGAAGGGTGTTGCTGACGGCTGCCATGCCGGTGGCGAAGCTCGTGGCGGCCTCCGCCCCTTCTAGCGCCCTCACCTTCTCTTCGAAGGCGTGGGTGGTGGGGTTGGTGTTGCGGCTGTAGATGTGGCCCTCACGCTCACCGAGCGCGACGCGCGTCCACTCATCGAGATCATCGTAGCCGAACGGTATACTCTGGACGATAGGCACCTGGGTGGCGCCCTCGACGAGGTAGCGTTCCTCCCCGGCCCAAACGGCCTTCGTCGCTGGGTGTTTCGCTCCCGACAGGTTCCTCATTACCTTCCTCCTCCTGGGTGCGCGTTCTCCCCGAGCGCCCCGTTCAACTCTCGCCGGTGTGCCCAGTACAATACAGAGCTTACGGTGATGTGTTCGCGGCGTTGCGCGGCCAGGAGCATCCTGGAACCATCCCACCGTCGCCTGCCCGAATCGAGGAGGAGACTCGTTGCCATCCCAGAACCGACCTGACGCCACCATCGCCGACACCGCCAACGGTCCTGTCCAGTACAGCGACGAGGGTGGAGGGTCGCCCGTGTTGTTCATTCACGGTTCTCCCGGGGGCTTAGATCAGGGTGCCCTTATGGCTCGTTTTCTGCTCGAACACGGACACCGCATAATCGCTATATCGCGAACCGGTTACCTCGGCACCCCGCTCTCCGGGTCGAATGCTACGCCCGGGGCTCAGGCGGACCTGGCCGGGGCGCTGATGGACTCGCTCGGGATAGAGCGTTTCGCCCTCGCTTGCTGGTCCGGTGGCGGTCCCTCGTTGTATCACCTTG
>DASUPX010000226.1:0-2370 GCA_036280905.1 Rubrobacter sp.
CTGGCGTCGGGGGGTTGCTTACACCCATAGGGACCCCACCCAACCTCATTGGCATCGGCTTCATCGAGGAGGAAACCGGCGTGAGGATCAGCTTCTTTGACTGGGTCCTGACAGCCTTCCCGATAGTCGTACTCATGTTCATCGCGCTGTGCACCATCCTGATCTTGCTCAACCGCCCGGAAGTGCGAAGGATCTCGGGCGCAGTGGAGTACATAGCCGAGGAGCGCAGCAAGCTCGGCCCGTTCTCGACGGGCGAGCGCAACACCCTCATCGCCTTCTTGGTCGCCGTCAGCCTCTGGGTCCTGCCTGGGCTCACCGCTCTAATCTTCGGCGACGAGTCGACGGTCTACGGCTTCTTCTACAGCAGGCTCGACGAGGGGACGGTCGCGATCATCGGCGCGGCGCTCCTGTTTATCTTGCCACTGAACTGGTCCGAGCGGCGCTTCACCATGAACTGGAACGAGGCCGCGAGAATAGACTGGGGGACCATTATCCTCTTCGGCTGCGGCATCGCGCTCGGGACGCTGCTCTCAGACACAGGTCTCGCCGAGACTATCGGCACAGGTGTGGCTGACACCCTGGGCTTCTCGAGCCTGGCAGCGGTCACGGCGGTCTCCGCGCTCATCGCCATCCTCATCTCCGAGACCACATCCAACACGGCCAGCGCCACCATCGTCGTGCCCATCGTTATCCCGATAGCCGCAGCAGCCGGGCTCGACCCCCTGGTACCCGCGCTCGGCGCCATCTTCGGGGCGTCCTTCGGATTCATGATGCCGGTCTCGACGCCGCAGAACGCAGTCGTCTACGGCTCGGGTATGATCCCCATAACCAAGATGGTCCGCTCGGGATTGGTATTCGACATCATCGGCCTTATCCTGATCGTCCTGCTGGTTCCCATCATGGCAGGCCTGATCCTGGCGTAATCGAGTAGGCTGCGGGTAGAATTCGGGTATGGCTCCGCAACTGATCCTTGGCCCGCTGCTGCGCTACGCGGGCGAGCGTGATGCGACCCTCTGGGTAGAGACCGACGCCGCCTGTGAGGTCGAGGTACTCGGCCACAAGAGCGCCACCTTCGAGATCGAGGGCCACCACTACGCCCTGGTCATGATCACGGACCTCGAGCCCGGTGGGACCTACGAGTACGAGGTTCTCCTGGACGGCGGGAAGGTCTGGCCGGAAGGCGATTTCCCTCCCTCGGTCATACGCACGATCTCACCGAACGGAAAGCTCGACCTGTTCTACGGGTCGTGCCGCGTCACCGTCCCGCACGAGCCACCCTACACGCTAGCCGCCGACGCGAACAAGCACGGCTACGAGCGCGACGTGCTCCAGGTTCTGGCCCTCCGCATGATGCGCGAGCCCTACGAAAGTTGGCCCGACGCCCTGTTCTTGCTCGGGGACCAGATCTACGCTGACAAGGTTTCCGAGGATGTTCTGGAGTTCATCCGCTCGCGGCGCGACACCAGCGAGGGACCGGGCGAGCAGGTCGCCGACTTCGAGGAGTACACGCGCCTGTACAGGGAGGCGTGGAGTGACCCGGTAACCCGGTGGCTGCTCTCCACCGTGCCTTCGGCCATGATCTTCGACGACCATGACGTGAACGACGACTGGAACACTTCCGAGACCTGGGTGCGCAAGATGCGACGCACCTCGTGGTGGGATGAGCGCATCATCGGGGCCTTTATGTCGTACTGGATCTACCAGCACATCGGCAACCTGTCGCCGCGAGAGCTGGAGGAAGAGGGCTTCTTCGAGAAGGTTCGACAGGCCGAGAACCCCACCCGGGTCCTGCGCGAGTTCGCTTACAGGGCAGACCGCGAGATCGCCGGCACACGCTGGAGCTTCTACCGCGACTTCGGCCGGGTTCGCCTAATCGTGATGGACTCGAGGGCCGGACGCATTCTTGAGGAAGGTCACCGCGCCATGCTCGGCGACGAGGAGTGGGCCTGGATCGAGGACAAGGCCACGGGAGATTTCGACCACCTCCTGTTCGGTACCTCGCTTCCCTTTCTCCTGGGGCCTGGACTGCACCACCTCGAGGCCGCGAGCGAGGCCGTCTGCGCCGGCGCCTGGGGCCGCCCCGCGGCCAGGATAGGTGAGTCGGTTCGCCAGCTCGTGGACCTGGAGCACTGGCCGGCCTTCCAGAAATCTTTCAGGGACCTTGCCGACCTGCTGCGCGCCGTCGCCTCGGGCGCACGATCCGACGACGACCCGCCCGCCTCCGTGGCGGTGCTCTCCGGCGACGTGCACCACGGCTACCTGGCCAAAGTGGACTTCGGCGACGGCATACAGACCCCCGTCTACCAGTCGGCAAGCTCCCCCCTGCGAAACCCACTCGGACTACCGGAACGCCTGATCATGCGCTTCGGG
>DASUPX010000227.1:0-4230 GCA_036280905.1 Rubrobacter sp.
AACTGGATCCTCGATCGAGGAGGAGATCCCATGACCGATACCAGGAGATCATCCACTATTCGCGCGCCGCGGGGGACGAACCTCAGCTGCAAGGGCTGGCACCAGGAGGCAGCCCTGCGCATGCTAATGAACAACCTCGACCCCGAGGTTGCCGAGCGTCCGGAAGACCTCGTGGTCTACGGTGGGACGGGCAAGGCGGCCCGCAACTGGTCCAGCTTCTGGGCCATCGTCGGTACCTTGCAGGGCCTGGAAGACGACGAAACACTGCTCGTCCAGTCCGGCAAGCCCGTGGCTGTCTTCAGGACACAACCCTGGGCCCCGCGGGTCCTGATCGCCAACTCCCTGCTCGTCCCGGAGTGGGCCGACTGGGAGACGTTCAGGGAGCTGGAGCGGGCCGGCCTGACCATGTACGGGCAGATGACCGCCGGGTCCTGGATCTACATCGGAACCCAGGGCATCTTGCAGGGCACCTACGAGACGTTCGCCGCGGTGGCCGAACAGCGCTTCGGGGGAACCTTGCGGGGCCGCGTCTGCCTCACCGCCGGCCTCGGCGGCATGGGGGGTGCCCAGCCGCTGGCAATCACCATGAACCGGGGAGTAGCCCTCTGCGTCGAGGTCGATGCCGACAGGATCGAACGCCGTATAGCCCACCGCTACCTGGACGAGCGCATCGACGACCTGGATGCGGCCGTGGAGCGCGCGGAAGAGGCGAAGCGGGCGGGGGAGCCGCTCTCCATCGGCATCCTAGGCAACGCGTCCGAGGTCTTTCCCGCGCTGCTGGAGCGCGGCTACATCCCCGACGCCGTCACGGACCAGACCTCGGCCCACGACCCGCTCGTGGGCTACATTCCAGCCGGATACGACCTGGAGGCGGCCGCGGAGTTGCGCGAGGACGACCCGGCCCGCTACATCACGGAGGCCCGCGCCTCGATGGCCCGCCACTGCGCCGCGATGGTTGGTTTCAAGGAGCGTGGCGCCGAGGTCTTCGACTACGGAAACTCGCTGCGCGGGGAGGCGAAGCTCGGTGGTTTCGATGGTGCCTACGCCTACCTCGGCTTTGTTCCCGCTTACATAAGGCCGCTCTTCTGTGAGGGCAAAGGTCCCTTCCGTTGGGCCGCGCTCTCCGGTGAGGAGTCGGACATAGCGGCGACTGACGACGCCATCCTGGACCTCTTCCCCGACGACGCACGGCTGGGGCGTTGGATCTCCGAGGCGCGCGAGAAGGTCCACTTCCAGGGCCTGCCCGCCCGCATCTGCTGGCTCGGAGCGGGAGAGAGACACCGAGCCGGCCTGCGCTTCAACGAGCTCGTCGCCGACGGGACCATCTCCGCACCCATCGTTATAGGCCGAGATCATCTGGACACCGGAAGCGTCGCCTCGCCCTACCGCGAGACGGAGGCGATGAAGGACGGCTCCGACGCCATCGCGGACTGGCCCATCCTGAACGCCATGCTCAACGTGGCCGGCGGGGCAAGCTGGGTTGCCGTGCACCACGGTGGCGGCGTGGGGATCGGACGTTCCATCCATGCCGGGGCCCAGGTCCTCGCCGACGGCACGAAAGATGGCGCCGCCCGCCTGGAGCGCGTGCTGTTCAACGACCCGGGTATCGGCGTCGCCCGTCATGCCGACGCCGGCTATGAGGCGGCCAGGACCGCCGCCAGACGGCTGGGTATCCAGATGCCGATGGTGGATGGATAAGGCTACAGGCTACGGGTTTCAGGTTTCAGGTTGGGCCGGTAGCGGATCTCTGACGGTTCGCGCGACCAGACGCCTTGTGACGTGAGGCGTACCTTGATCCCTGATCTCGTAATCGACGCGCACGGCGTGCGGAGCGACGTTGGCGTGACGATCGAGGACGGTAGTATCGCCGAGGTCGGACCGGCCAGGGAGGGCGAACGCTTGTCCGGCATTGCGCTGGCACCCGGGTTCGTCAACGACCACAGCCACGCTTTTCAGCGGGGTTTGAGGGGCTCGGTCGAACGGATCGTACCCTCGCGTCCCCACGATGACTTCTGGAGCTGGCGCGAGCGGATGTACGATCTCGCCGGCGCCCTCTCACCCGAATCCATACGCGAGGCGAGCCGCCGTTGTTACGGGGAGATGCTCTCGGCCGGCTACACGAGCGTCACCGAGTTTCACTACGTCCACCATCGCCCCGACGGCACACCCTACCGAGACCCCAATGCCCTGGCAAGAGCCGTGGCCCTGGCCGCCGAAGACGCGGGGATACGGCTGCTCTTGCTACCGGTCGCCTACGCGCGGGGCGGCCTACCGCGTTTCCGAGATCCCACCGTGCAAACGTTTCTGCATCGGGTCGACGATCTGCTCGATTGGGCTGAGGGACGCCCGATGGTCGAGGTGGGCGTCGCGGCACACAGCGTCAGGGCAGTCCCGCGCGGATGGTTGGAGGAGCTCGCTGATCACGCCCGCGGGCGGAACCTTCCGTTGCACATCCACGCCGACGAGCAGGAGCGGGAGATCGAGGAGTGCCTCGCCGAGCACGGGGTGCGGCCCGTAGAGCTGCTGGCGCAGACCGGCTTCCTCGGTCAGAGCACCACTATAGTCCACGCCACACACGCCGACGGACACGAGCTGGACCTGCTCGCCGAACACGGCGCTTCCGTGTGCGCCTGCCCAACCACGGAGGGAAACCTCGGTGACGGGTTCTTGCCTGCCGTGGGGATAAGGGACAGGGGCATCGGGCTCTCCATCGGGTCGGACTCGCACGTCAGGGTGGATCCCTTCGAGGAACTGCGGGAGATCGAAACCAACGCCCGCCGCACGGAGGGACGCAGGAACGTCCTGGTCAACGAAGGCGAGGTCTCGCCGACGACCTATCTGCTCCGGGCGGGCTGGGGTCGCGCGGGGCTACGGGCCGGAGACCACGCAGACCTCCTCGAGGTGGATCTCTGGCACCCCTCGCTTTCGGGCATGGAGGAAGGCGATCTTCCTTCAACGCTGGTCTTCGGTGCCGGTAGCGGTATCGTTGCGGGGACCAGGGTAGAGGGCGAAAGAGTGTACGGCTGATCCAGCTACACTTCTGGCCCGGCCTCCAGCACGCCCCGCATCTTTTTCCATTTTCCGCGCACCGCCTTTCGGTACGCTTTCTGGTACCTGGTACTCAGCTCGCGCGCCTGTAACGCGTACTGGTGCGAGATACTACCCATGACGAAGATGGTCTCCGGAGGCAACTTTCGCCCGCGGCCCCTATCGACGCCTAGCTCCCTCAGGTGGGCGGCGGCGACCTCGGCGTCCTGATGATCGCCGAGTACATCCTGAAGCACCTTGAGCGGACCCACGAACTCTCTTATGGGCTGGCCGTAGATCTCCGAGAGGAACTCGAGAGCGTAGCGCAGACGCTTGCCCTTCTTGCGCAGCTCGTGGAACTCTTCACCGGAGGATTCCTCCGAGAGGGGGTCTCCAAGCTTCCTTACCTTGCGGAAGGGTTTGCGTAGCAGGCGTGGTGCCGCCTCCGTTATCGGTTGGCTGGCGCCCGCGGTTCTCCGCGAAGGACCTCGACGCAAGAAGGTGGAGAACGAGTCGACAAGCCTCGCGTACCGCCGCGAATCGAGCGCACGGAGCATGGCCTTGCGCCGCTTCGCGCGTTGCCCTTCGAGCACGGTGCGCAGCGCCGCTAGCGGCTCCTTGTCTTCCGGTGCGGCCTCGGCGAGCCAGCCCTCCAGATGCTCGAGCTGCACGTCTACGTCCCGCACCTCCCCCAGGGCGCCCATGATCCACTTGAGCGAGTTGCGGAGAGCCCGCGCCCGCGCCGGCAAGGCCTCCTCGAAGACCTTCATAGCGGTCCGCATCCGGCGAGTCGCGACCCGCATGTCGTGCAGTTCCTCGGGGTCTTCACCGATCCTGGCGCCAGGCTCGTGGGCCAGAAAGATGCCGAACTGCTTTCTAAGGATCCTGAAGGCGAACTCGCCGGAGGAGAGGGAACCATCCACCTCCGTCGGCCCGAAGTCGGGAGACGTGGGCGGGACGAGGCCCCGCGCGAGAAGCCCGGAATCGTACTTGGAGGCGACCGCGGGTGATAGCCTGCACTCCTCACGCAGCCGCCCGACGAAGGGCTCTAGCCGCTTCACTCCCTCGGGCTCAACCTCGACCTCCACGCGGCGTAACCTTACGGGCTCCGCTTCCTCCTCCACCGGTATAGCCGTCTCATCGAGGGCCACCTCTCCGGCCCTGAAGCCGTCGAGCAAGAGCCCGTGGGTGCTCCTGCGGGTT
>DASUPX010000228.1:0-8151 GCA_036280905.1 Rubrobacter sp.
GGGGGGAAAGCCTCTGGGCTAGGCACCGATGTGGACAGGAGGGTAATGAGAACCCTTCGTGCGAACTCGGATGCTGTAATGGTAGGTGGCGGGACAATACGGGCAGAGAGACTGTCCCTGAGCCTCGATGCAGAGGACATGAGACCTGTACCACGTGCCGTCATCCTGACCAACTCCGGGGATATTCCACTTGAGAGCAACCTGGTACGTGACCCCAGGCAAAAGGTGCTGGTGCTACTTCCAGAGAGTGCCGGTCAAGCCGCAGAGAGACACATCGAGCGCCTGGCGGAGATCCGGAGGGTACCGGCGGCGGCATCTGGTGAGATCGATGTGCAACGAGCCGTGGAGATCCTGACTTCCGATTACGGCATCGACGTACTTCTCTGCGAGGGAGGCCCGACCCTGAACAGGGTTCTGATCGAGGCCGACCTGGTAAACGAGCTGTTCCTGACCGTGGCGCCCATGCTCGTGGGCGAATGGAACCCAGGGCCCACGAGTACCCAGGCTCCTCAAGAACGACCACGTTCGCTAGGTTTGATCTCCTCACAAGTAGTCGGAGATGAGGTATTCCTGCGGTACGCCATAAAATAGCGTGGCCAGGAGACCCGGATGACTGCTGCTGTTCTTGACAGCAACCTACTTGATCTTCCCTGCAGTCCCCCTGACTACCCAGAATCTGAACTTCCGAGAATTACCGTTATGCGAAGTTCGTGCTTTTCTACCGCAAACTCGAGGGGCCAGCGGATAAGACTACCCCGATGAGTATCAGAAACTTACAGCTTACTTGCCTACCTCCTTATCGATACGGGGAAAATCTAATATCGGACCGACAGGAAGCTAGTACGGGTACGGAAGTACTGGTGGGCCGAATGCCCACAAACCTTTGACCGCGAAGGCATCTATCTTCCTGTCATTCCTGACACATGGAATTTGTCCCTACCTGTTCCTACCTTCCTTTTCTCCCTACTCGCCTGTATTGGAGACCCCTGTAGCTCTCCTGAGTTTCCGTGCTTACGACTTCAAACAAGGCGGAGCCGTACGGTATTATGAGGATATAAAAGTCAACGCATCATCCATCCGCCGTCGATCTCTACTGTCTGGCCGGTTATGAAGGAGGAGGCGTCGGAGGAGAGGAAGGCAACGAGGTTACCGATATCCTGGGGGGTGCCCCGGCGTTTTATGGCCTGTTGTTCGAGGACCCAGCTGTTGTAGCCTTCCTGGTCGGGGTGTATTTTCTCGGCGTCCGTGGGGAAGGCTCCTGGGGCTATCGCGTTCACGTTGATATTGTCGGGGCCGACCTCGCGGGCGAGGGTGCGGGTGAAGCCAATTATGCCGCCCTTGGAGGCCACGTAGTCCATGAGGAGCGTCCATCCTATGAAGAAGGTGATCGAGGCCACGTTCACGATGTTGCCGCGGCCCTTTTGCATCATGTAGGGGTAGGCGGCCCGGGCACACAGAAAATAGCCCTTGAGGTTCACGGCCATTACCCGGTCCCACTCTTCCTCCTCGATCTCGGTCCACGCCCTGCGAGGGTAGATGGCGGCGTTGTTGATCAGGATGTCCACCCCACCGAGCCGCTCGGCGACACGCTCGACCGCCTCCTGAACGGAAGACCGGTCGGAGACATCAGCCTCGATCGCCATGGAGCGCGCACCTGCGCGAGATAGCTTTGCGGCAGCCCCTTCTGCCTTCTCGCGTTCGACGTCAACGGCCGCGATAGAGGCGCCCGAGGCCGCAAGCGCGGAGCAGATGCCATCGCCGAGTCCCCCTCCGGCGCCAGTCACGAGCGCGACCCTGCCGTCGAGATCGGGGAGAATCATCGGAGATTCTCCCCGAGCGTACTGGGAGTCGTCTCCCACCGGTCATTCAATCGTTCCACGTTTGTTCTCCTTTCCTCTGTGTAGGATTCTCGTTTGAAGGATCTCTAGTTCTCCAGGCAGGCGGTACTTCGCCCGGGACCTCCTCGGCACGTCCGGAGGAGACCAGTTCCTGGAGATGCGCTCGTAACGTGCCAGCGAGCTCGTTCTGCATAACGGTAAACGGGCCGAGGTCAGGGTTAGCCGTATGCAGGAGCTCGCGTAGGGTCATCACGCCATTCTCCGAAAGATTCTCTCTGACGACCCGCCGGGCGAGATCGATGAACTTTGCGCTCTCTTCGAGAAAACCGACTGCATCGTCGCCCTCCATAACATCGTAGTGGGCCGTGAGGAGGCGTTGCGGCTCGAGGCTCCTGAGCAGCCGCACAGAGCTCTCGTAAGCCGCCACGTCGAGGTAAGGCGGTGGGCTTATAACGTTGCCGTCCATATCGTAAAGGCCAGGGCCCAGAGCGGCGTCCGTGATGATGGCGGTCCTTGAGGTGGGCTCCCACAGGCCCACGTGTCCAGGTGAGTGTCCAGGAAGGTGTATGACCTGGACGACCAGGTTCCTGCCGAGACGGAAGACCTCACCGCCGGAGAGGTGCACGTCAACAGGAACGTCTATGCCCATGGCTTCGCGAAGCCAGTCCTTCACCTCGGGTGAGTAGTCCGCGTCGTGGGCGGCATACCAGCCGTAGCGCTCACGCAGAATGCGTTCGCGGTCCTCGATCCAGGGAACATCTGCCCCGTGCGCGCAGAAGACGGCCCGGGGAGCCAAGGCCCTGGTAGCGGCGTTACCACCAAAGTGGTCTACGTCGGCGTGGGTGTTTAGAACGAAATCCAGATCAGTGGTCTCCAGGCCAATGTTATGGAGGTACGGAAATATAACCGTCTCGGGGGTCGTATCAACGCCGGTGTCGACTAGGAGGGATCTCTCTTCGCAAAGGACGTATTGCGAGAAAGGACGAGGTCCGAGGACGCTCTCGATCCGGTATATGCCGGGCGCGACTTCCATCTCAGCCGCCCGGCCAGCCAACCGGTCCCGTTAGCCTGAAGTAGATCATGTAGAAGACCCTCCCTGCGCCGGATACCAATCTCGACGGTTTGCATTCTAACCCGGCACGGGACGCGGGAATAGTCACCCCTGGCCGGGATGGTGATCCGAGAGGCACGTTCCCGGTGGGGTGGGCGGTCCGGCGACCCCGAGGGCCAGGCGCCGGTTGTAAATGCGGACCATGTTGTGGGCCCACTGGCGGGCCGGGAAGTCGTCCGCCTTCTCGAAGCGGGCGAGCCAGTCTTCGGGGTCCCCTTCGCGGACCACGAGGAAGGCAGCCTCCTCCTCGCGCACGGCGAGACGGTCCTGGACCTGACGACCGGGGGATACTCCGGATGATCCTTGGGCAGCCAGGGCTAGAGCCTGACCTTTACCTTGCCGTCCTCGACAAACACCTCGTAGGAGCGAAGGCTGATGTTGGGGTAGGCCACGCACCTGCCGGTTGGAACATGATACTCGAGGCCATGCCAGGGACAGGCCACGATCTCACCCTCGTGCACCCACTCGAATTTCCATCCGCCTTCGGCGTTGGCGACGAGGGTGCCAAGGGCTGGCTTTCCCTCACAGAGGGGGCCCGTCTGGTGCGGGCACAGGTTCGGAAGCCCGTAAAGGCTACCGCCAACGTTGAAGATCCCGATCTCGCGCCTCCCTACCTTTACCACCTTGTGGCCGCCCTCTGGAAACTCAGCAAGGTCCCCTACCGTGTGCTCCTCGAGCTCCCTATCTGTGTTGTGGGCCATCGTCATCCCCAAAATCTAGAGGTTCAGGCGGTTGCCGTTTGAATCGATACCCAAGAGCTCGAGGGCGTTCCCCCCGAAGACCTTGCGCCTGACCTCGTGCGTGAAGGGGATCTGGTGCACCTTCGAGGGGTGATCGAAATCATGGTGGGGCCAATCGGAGGCGAAGATGGTGTTATCTTCGCCATCGTAGAGGTTCATCATCGTGACGAGGTCTGCGAGGTTCTCAGGCTCTTCGACGGGCTGGGTGGCGAAGTACATCTTCTTGAGGTAGGTGCTCGGTTTGTCCTTGAGAAAGGGAACCTCACGACGGCGCTCCACATACTCCTTGTCCATCTTGTGCATCAGGAACGGCACCCAAGAGATGCCGGCCTCGGTGACGGCCACCTTGAGCTCCGGGTAGCGCACGGGGACGCCGGTGGTGATCATGTGCACGATGTTGGCCATCATAGAGAACGTATGGCTGCAGATGTGCCGGCCGAACTCGGTCTCGAACCCCTGGGTGTTGAAGGGAAAGACCGGGTGGACGACGGTCACGCTGTGCATGAGCACGGGCAGGCCGGCCCGCTGGGCGGCCTCGTAGATGGGATCGTACTGCCTGTGGCCCCAGAGCCGCTCGAGCCCCGCGCAGGGCAAGAACACCCCGACCATGCCCGGATCGCCCGCGTACCTTTCTATCTCCCTCGCCGCGTCTACTGGGTCCTGCGGGCAGGCGAGCACGCAACCGAGCAGGCCGCTCTCGGGCGAACACCACTCGGCGGCGAGCCACGCGTTATAGGCACGGGCCAGGGCAGAGGCGTAATCGACCTGAGAGATGACCGGTAGCTTGAGGAGGTGGTCCGGGAAGAGCACGCCTATGTCCACGTGGATGTCGTCTAGCTCCCGGCGCATCTGCTCCGCAGTGTGGACCATGCGGGTGGCCTCCTGACCAGAGGGGAACTTTGCCTCATATGCAGTCGTCCCAGGGGAGAAACCGGGGATATCCAGGTAGTACTCTTTGACGTCCCTGATGTTCTCGAGCGCCTTTCTCCAGGGCATCTCACAGTAGGGCATTAGCGCCCCTGGAGACTCGTGCACGTGGACGTCACAGTCCACGACAAGTATGTCCTCGAGCCGCTCTTTACGTCCCCCGGACCGCGCCACCGTCTCGGCCAAATCAGGCTCCCTCCTACCTCGTGCCAGATCCCACCTTACCAGAGTTCTAGAGCCCGGTGATAGACCCGGCACCCGAAAACGATATCAGGCTGCCTTTGGTGTATTATGCGGTTTTCAAGTGTTGGCTGGAGGGTGGAGCGGGTCCTGAAGTTAGCTTGTTCTTATCCTCCAGAGGCTGATGTCCTTGCCACCACCGTAAGGCTGGTTGACGTACCTCGTGATGGTCGGCTTGATCAGCAACGCCTGGCCCTGGAAGTACATGGGCGCGGTTCCGGCGTCGTCCTCGACCAGGATTATCTCCGCCTGCCTTAGCATGTCCATGCGCCTTTCCTCATCGAGTTCGTCTCTGGCCTGGGAGATGAGCTTGTCGTATTCGGGGTTTGAGTACTGGTAGGTGTTGAAGGGGGAGGTACTCTCGAAGAGGTCCATGAACGTCATTGGGTCGTTGTAGTCTGCGATCCAGGCCTGCCACGAGAGCTGGAAGTCGCCGTTCTCTTCGAGCTCGAGCTTCCGGTCGAAGGGCTGGACCTTGATGTTTATCCTGGCCCCAAGGTTCTCCTGGAACTGCGACTGCAAGAAGGTCGCCATGTCCCTGGCGGTGGAGTCGTCGTAGGCGAGCAGCTCTATGGTAGGGTTGCTCCCCAACTCGTCTGTGCCCTTCTGGAAGAGCGATCTCGCCTTCTCCGGGTCGAACTCCGGCTGGACAGCCCCGACGTACTCGCGGAAGGTCTCTTTGCCGGGGCCGGCGATCCCGAAGGGCACGAGGCCAGGTGCTGTGGGGGAGCCGTTCTTGAGGATCTGGTTCACCAGCGCGTCCCGGTCGTAGCCTATCTGGATGGCCTTGCGAATGTTTAGGTTCTGGAACGCCGGTAGCTTCTGGTTGCCGACCATGTAGAAGGTGGCGAAGAAGGTGATGGTGTGGTACTCGGGGGAGTCTTTGTACTCGCCCACGTACTCGCCGTCTATCGTTTGCACGTCGAGCTCGCCGGACTCGTAGAGGTTTACGGCGGTGTCGAGCTCCTTGACGATCTTGCCCTCCACCCTCTCGATGGGCACGTTGGCCCTGTTCCAGTAGTCCTGGTTCTTGACCATCGTCACGCCCTGGGTTGGCTTGAAGCTCGTGAGCTTGTAGGGGCCGTTGAAGATGAGCGCATCAGCCGAGAGGGCGTAGTCCTCGCCCTGCTGCTCGACGAACTTCTGGTTTAGCGGGAGATAGGTGTAGAAGGCGGTCAGGCCGAGCCAGAACGGCGAGGGGGCGACGAGCTCCACCTCGAGCGTCCTGTCGTCCGTGGCCTTTACCGCAACGTCATCGGCGGCGCCCCGGCCGGTGTTATAGGCGTTGGCGCCCTTGACGAAGGTTGAGATGATGTAGGCGTACTGGGCGCCGGTGTCTGGGTTCAGGACGCGCTTCCAGGCGTACTCGAAGTCGTGGGCGGTAACGGGGTCGCCGTTGGACCACATGATGCCGTCGCGCAGCTTGAAGGTGTAGGAGAGTTGATCTTCGCTTATCTTCACGTTCTCGGCGAGGTCAGGCACGGGCCTGGCGTCGGGGTCCAGACGGTAGAGACCGCTCATCACGTTCAGCAGGACGTCGGTTGAGACCGAGTCGGTGGTCGTCGAAGAGTCAAGATCCCTGATGGTGTCTTCCAGGTTGAAGGTGATGTTCCTGGGGTTGGCTGCGCCGGTCGAACCCTGGCTGCCACCTTCGAAGACGCCGCATCCGGCAGTACCAAGGAGCACGGCCCCGGCCATCCCGGCGCCGCCGAGCCTCAAGAAATCCCTGCGGCTCATACCGCCGGGAACGAGGAAATCTGGGGGTATCGTGTCCGCCTTTAATCCCGCCATGGTGCTCCCCTCTTCAGTGTGCTCCGGCAGGGACAATCTGGCCCCAACCCTGTGGGTATCATTCTCGGCGCGGTTGCTAAGAGGGGGTTAAGCGTGTCTTAAGAGCACGATGAGAAACCGCGCCGATTCTCATCGTGCTCTTAGAAACCGTAGGCAGAATGGCTGTGGGCTCTGCCGACTACGGGAACCGTAATGTCGGTCGGGTACAATGTGGTAGGCGGGCAGGAGGAGGCGAGTGAAGCCGGGAACGCGGGTTCTCGTCGTCGAGGACGACCGGTCCATAGCGAGGCTGCTGGAGCTGGAGTTCGAGCACAACGGCCTGGCGGTGCGATGCGCCTACGACGGGCCGAGTGGCCTGGATCTCGCCAGGGAGTTCGCCCCCTCGGTTATAGTGCTGGACATCATGCTGCCCGAGATGGACGGGGTGTGCGTGCTCAAGCATCTGAGGCGGCGCGGGGACAGGTCCGCGGTCCTCATGCTCACGGCACGGGATGCCGTACCCGACAAGGTGCACAGCCTCAAGCTTGGGGCTGACGACTACATGACCAAACCCTTCAGCACAGAGGAGCTCCTGGCCCGCATGGGCGCGCTGCTCAGGCGCACGGAGGGGGATGAGATCCTGCGCGTGGCCGACCTCTACATAGACACGGCCAGCCGCGAGGTGAGGCGGGACGAGCGGGCCATCGAGCTGACGGCCAGAGAGTACGAGCTGCTGGAGTTCATGGCAAGGAATCCAAGGCGCGTGCTCTCTCGTGGCCTGCTCCTTAGCCGGGTCTGGGGACAGGATGCGGGCGTAGAGACCAACGTGGTTGACGTTTACGTCGGCTACCTCAGAAAGAAGCTCGACGCGGGGGGTGACGAGCCCCTGATCCGGACGCTCAGGGGCGCGGGCTACGTTCTAAGGGCCGAGTAGCCAGTGCCGATACGCTGGCGCCTGACCATCTTCAACGCGCTGGTCATAGCGACCATCCTGACCCTGCTCGGGGTTTCGGTCTTCTTGCTGGTGCGCGACGCCCTCCTCTCCGGCGTGGAGTACACGGTCAGGGAGCGGGCCGCAAGCGTCGCCCGCACGATAGAGACGGGGCAGACCCTGAGCGCCTCCGACGTGGACCGCCTCACCCTGGAAGGGGTTTTCGTGGTGGTGCGCGACGGTGACGGCGAGATCCTCGCGCGCACCGTACGTTCGGGCCCGGCCGGCGACTCCGGCGAGCGGCTCTGGCGGGGGGCCGTGGTCGGCGGAGAACCAGTTGAGGGCCGGCTGGAGGTGTCGCCGGGCGAACGGGGATATGTGTACGCGCTCCCGGTCGACCCGCCGGATCTCGGAAGCCTCTCCCCCTACCTCTACAAGGCCCTTGCCAGGAACAGGGAGGCCTCCCCACCCGGCGAGGTGCTTGGCGAGGCGGACACCATACCCTTCCCTGTGGACGCGCGGGTTATAGAGGTGGGAAAGTCATACGAGGCCGCGGGCGAGACGGTCTCGACCTTCGCCGCCCTGCTGGCGGCG
>DASUPX010000229.1:0-6997 GCA_036280905.1 Rubrobacter sp.
ATCCGGAACCGCTGATATACCGTTATCCCCTGGTCTCATACGGGTGCCGATCCCGCGTGGGCCGCCCGAGTTCGAGACGGCCACCACGAAGGAGGAGGTAAACATGAGCGAGCAGCGAAGAGCCGTACATCCCCAGGAGCCAGCGGAGGGTGGCGATGATGGGGTAGACGGACAGGAGGACGAGAGTTCGGCCGCCTAGGGCGAGCCGAAAACGCAAGAGCCAGGAACCGCGGACCTGCGTCCGGCCCGGCAGACGGTAGTATCCTTTCGTCTACCGGGCCGTTGGTGTGCGATGAGGAGGTCGTCGACGGCCGACGCATGATGGCTTCGGAAAGGGAGGGCCGTGGACGCTGAGGTAACGCTCAAGGTGGACGGGACCGATCACACGTTCGTCGTCGACACACGAACGACGCTTCTGGACGCGCTCAGGGAGAGACTCGGGAAGACCAGCCCGAAGAAGGGCTGCGACCACGGCCAGTGCGGAGCCTGCACCGTGTTGCTGGACGGGAGACGCGCCAACAGTTGCCTGACCCTTGCCGTCGCTTACGACGGGTCGGAGATCGTAACGGCCGAGGGGCTCGCCGAGAACGGTGAGCTGCACCCCATGCAGCGGGCGTTCATCGAGCATGACGGCTACCAGTGCGGGTACTGTACGCCGGGCCAGATCGTCTCGGCCGTTGGCATGCTCCAGGAGGCCGAGGCGGGCTGGCCGAGCCACGTGACGGAGGATCTGAACGTCGAGGAGATCACGCTGGACGACGATGAGATCCGGGAGCGCATGAGCGGCAACCTCTGCCGCTGCGCCGCCTACGCCAACATCGTCCCCGCCATCAGGGAGGTCTCGGGCCGATGAGACCTTACAGCTACGTGCGCGCGGACGATGTGGAAGGCGCCATCGCGACGCTCTCCGGGGCGCCAGACGCGGCGTTCCTGGCCGGCGGCACGAACCTGGTCGACCTGATGAAGCTCGGCGTCGAGACGCCCGAAGTGCTCGTGGACGTGAGGCGCCTGACCTCGGAGAGGGTGGAGGATCTCGAAGACGGTGGCCTGCGAATCGGGGCCGCCGTCCCAAACAGCGTGCTCGCCGCTGACAGGAAGGTGCGTACAGGCTACCCGGTCCTCTCCCAGGCCCTCCTTGCCGGTGCCTCCGGACAGCTCAGGAACGTGGCCACCACGGGCGGGAACCTGCTGCAGCGCACCCGCTGCGTGTACTTCTACGACACCACCACCCCGTGCAACAAGCGTGAGCCCGGCTCGGGATGCTCGGCTATAGAGGGCCACAACAAAAACCACGCCATCCTGGGTGGCTCGGAGCACTGCGTCGCCACCCACCCCTCCGACATGGCCGTTGCGATGGCCGCGCTCGATGCGTTCGTCAACGTGCGTGGCCCCGAGGGCGGGCGCCGCATCCCGATAGAGGACCTGCACCGCCTGCCGGGCGACGAGCCCCGGCACGACACGGTGCTGGAGCACGGCGAGCTCATCACCTCGGTGGACCTGCCGCCCCCTGGGTTCCTCTCCAACTCGAAGTATCGCAAGGTCCGCGAGCGGGCCTCCTACGCCTTCGCCCTCGTCTCGGTCGCCGCGGCACTCGACGTGCAAGACGGCGTGGTGCGCGACGTCCGCATCGCCCTTGGCGGGGTGGCCCACAAACCCTGGCGCGCCACGAAGGCGGAGGAGGCCCTGAGAGGCGAACCGGCGGGCGAGGAGAACTTCCGCGCCGCCGCGGACATCGAGCTGGAGAGCGCCGAACCGTTGCAGGACAACGCCTTCAAGGTGCCGCTCGCGCGTAACGTCATCACCCGTACGCTGCTCGAGCTTTCGGAGGGACGATGAGCACGACAGAACGGGCGACAGGCAGGGCGATCGGCATGCCCCTCGACCGCATCGACGGGCCGCAAAAGGTAAAGGGCACGGCCCCCTACGCTTACGAGCATCACGTGGAACACCCGCTCTACCTGTTCGCGGTGCGAAGCAGCATCGCCCGCGGCCGCATCGTCAGCATGGACGTCAGCAGGGCTCAAGACGTTCCCGGCGTGGTCATCGTCGTAACCCACGAGAACGCGCCGCGGATGGCCGACACAAGAGATCAGGAACTCGCGACGCTCCAATCCGACCGGGTCGACTACCGTGGCCAGTACGTTGGGGCCGTGATCGCCGAGACCTACGAGGTGGCCAGGCATGCCGCAAGCCTCGTCGAGATCTCCTACGAGGAAGAGACACACGCCGCCGTGCTCGACCCGGCATCCGACGGTCTGTACGCACCGGAGGTGGTGAACGCCGGGTTTCCCACGGACACGGAAGAAGGAGATTTCGATCGTTCTTTCTCCTCCGCGGCGGTGAGGCTCGACGAGACGTACACGACGCCGACCGAGCACAACAACCCGATGGAGCCGCACACCACGGTCGCGATCTGGGAGGGTGGAAACCTGACCCTGTACGAGTCAACCCAGGGTGTACACCCCGTCGGCAGAACGGTCGCCAGGGTCTTCGGGCTGGACCGGGACCGGGTGCGGGTCGTCGCGCCGTACGTGGGTGGTGGGTTCGGCTCGAAGGGCCTGCCCCACGCCAACACCATGCTCGCCGTGCTCGCGGCGCAGATGGTCGAGGGGCGGCCGATCAAGTTCGCCCTCACGCGCCAGCAGATGTTCGCGGGCGTCGGGTACCGCACCCCGACGGTGCAGAGGATGCGCCTCGCGGCGGACGAAGAAGGACACCTCACGGCGGTAGGCCACGACGTGATAGAGCAGACGGCCAGGTTCAAGGAGTTCGCCGAGCAGACCGCGGTCGTCTCCCGGATGATGTACGACACGCAGAGCCGTCGCACGACCCACCGCCTCGCCGCGCTCGACGTGCCCGTGCCCTCGTGGATGCGGGCACCGGGCGAGGCCCCCGGCATGTTCGCGCTGGAGTCGGCCATGGACGAGCTGGCTGAGGCCTGCAATCTCGACCCCATCGAGTTCCGCGTCCGAAACGAGCCGGAGATCGACCCGGAGTCCGGGCTCCCGTACTCCAGCCGCAACCTCGTGGCCTGCCTGAGGGAAGGGGCGCGGCGCTTTGGATGGGAGGACCGCGACCCGGCCCCCCGAACCAGGCAGGAAGGGCGATGGCTCGTTGGCACCGGGGTTGCCTCGGCCACCTATCCCGTCTTCCGGATGCCGGGATCCCGGGCGACCATCCGCTACGAAGGAGATGGGAGGTACGCAGTGGAGATCGGGGCCGCAGATATCGGCACCGGCACCTGGACGGCGCTAACCCAGATCTCCGCCGACGCCCTCGAGATCGGCGTCGAAGACGTGGACCTCCGGATCGGGGACACCAGGCTGCCCTACGCCTCCGTCGAGGGTGGCTCCTCGGGGATCACGGTGTGGGGCGCGGCCATCTTCGAGGCGGCCCGCGTGTTCCGCGAGCGGCACGGCGAAGACCCTTCGGAGGGCGACGAGGTCCAGGCCCGTACCCCCAACAACCCCGAGACGGAGAACTACGCCATGCACGCCTTCGGGGCCTATTTCGTCGAGACGCGGGTGGACGCGGACACGGGGGAGGTGCGCGTCCCACGGATGACCGGGGTTTTCGCCGTCGGCAACGTCATCAACCCAGGGACCGCCAGGTCACAGTTCATCGGGGGCATGGCCATGGGCCTCTCTATGGCGCTGCACGAGGAGAGCCTGGTGGACGGGCGCTTCGGGCACGTGGTGAACCAGGATCTCGCCGAGTACCACATCCCTACCAACGCCGACGTGGGCGAGATAGACGTGTCCTGGATAGACGAGGACGACCCTTACGTGAACCCCATGGGCTCCAAGGGGATAGGTGAGATCGGCATCGTGGGCTCCGCCGCCGCCATAGCAAACGCCGTCTACCACGCCACCGGGATACGCGTCCGGGACCTCCCCATAACCCCCGACAAAATCCTCCCATGAGCGCCCCCACCACGAAACCCTGAAGGGCGCTTCGCGAGCCGTCCAACCACATACCGCGCGCAACACACGATGATCCACCCACACCCCTGTAGGGGCGGTTCGTGAACCGCCCAAATCCGTTCCGCCGCAAAGAACGCACCGGAGGGGCTATGGCACCGGCTTTGCCTACGCCTACCTGGGCCGCGACCAGACCCGCCAGGTGGGTCAGGAATCGAGAGTGCGGAGCCTGGAGTCGGTTCTGTTTCGGGTCCTCTCTAGATTTAACAGCGAGCGCCACCAGGGTTGGGGGGGTGAGATCTCCTCCAGGTCCTGGGGGCGGAACAACCTCTGCCGTCCGCCCGAGAAGCGCACGTCCAAGGCCACGTACCCTTCTCCGCCGTAACGACCCGTGACCCTGCCCACCATGCCGCGGCGCTCCGCGATCCTGTGGCGCTCGCGTACCCTGACCGTTGCGCCTGCGAGCATATTCTCTGGTTCCACGACGCTACTCCCGAGGCCCGCGGCTAACGGGCCCGAAAGCGAAATCCACGTCCGGGTAGACCTCTTTGTACTCCAGGTCGTAGGCGCGGGTCGCTACTATCTCCTCGACCTGCTCCCGGGAAGGCTCGATGTCAGGGTGCATGGCGATAAGGTGTTCCCGTACCACGGCGCATAGCGCGGCGTCGTTTTCCGCTTCGAGATGCTGGCGGCAATTGCAAAGCAATGCGCGCATCATATCTTCTCCTTTCCCGAAGAACTTGCCACCCTCACGAGGACGGCAAGAACCTTGCAGCACGCATCTTGACCAATGACGGTCACAGTGTCGGTATCGTGGGATACAAGAGCCGTGGGCAGGGAGTATTCGGCCGGACGATAGTAAGACCAGAAACTGGATGCAGAGCACACGACGTTGGTTTCCGAAGTCGGTCTCTTCTCGCCACTCTCGCCGGAGAGACTCGGACGGTTAGCCTAGGGCATACCTTCTAGAGATTCCAGGGGAAGCGAGCACGTGTTTACGCCCGCTTGCAGGGGCACGATATTCTTGCCGCTCGGAGGCCGGGTACGCCTCTACCATCGCCGTCACCAGGGCTATGATAGAGCTGAGGGAGATGGGGGCCGTCTGGCACGCGGACCGGCACGTCGTGATCAGGGCCGCGGAAGCGCTCCGGCGGATCGCAGAGGATACTTCGCGAAGGTCACCCTTTCCAACGTCTCACGAGCGGTCCTTCTTCGCCGAACAGGGGATCAGATTCCGGCAGTGCGGCGTTCTCGATGTTCTCCAGTACCCCGGGACGCTCGCCCTCTTCTCCGGTACAGAGGTCGTAGTTCTCCTGACCTTTAGGGTAGGCCCCGACCACGGAGAACCCGCCGTCAGAGCCCCTTTTACAGTGCCCCACGCCGGCCGGTATCACGACCACGTCGCCGGCCGAGACCTCGATGGTCTCACCCTGCGGGCCGCCGAAGGCTATGCTCGCCGATCCGCCGACGACGCATAGGACCTCGTGGGAGGTTGAGTGGTAGTGGTGGTAGGGGAAGACGCCGTCCACCCAGGAGCCTCCCCAGCCGTTCTCGAAGAGCAGCGCCTTGCATCGGGAGGGATCCAGGTCCGACCCGTTCAGCGCCTGCGGGTACACGAGCAACGGTAGCGTCGGGTTGTTGGGGATGGTGCCGTCATCCTCGAACCGGTACTCTCCGACCTCGATCTCTTGCCTCATCTCTTCCTTCCGGTGGCCGCCACGGAGACGTTCGCGATCTCAATGTTCCCCGGTGTCGTGGGCTTCAACCAGCCGCCCCATTTTGACCGTGGCACGAGCGGGGTAAGTAGCCCGCGAGAGACGACGCCAGCAAGACACCGGTCGAAGGGAGCGCAGCGAGATGGATGGCAAGCGGTACAGGATGGCGGTCGGCTCCGACGATGCCGGGGTCAACCTCAAGAACTTCATCAGGGACCAGCTCGGGGAAGACGAGCGGGTCGAGGAGGTCATCGACTTCGGTGTGGCCGACGCCGACGACAAAACACCCTACCCGGTAGTCTGCATAAAGGCCGCAGAGGCGGTTGCCAGGGGCGAGGCCGACAGGGCCGTGCTCTTCGGGGGTACCGGCCTGGGCGAGGCAATCTCGGCCAACAAGGTGCAGGGCATCCGCGCCGTAGTCGCCCACGACCCCTATTCCATAGAGCGGTCCATACTATCGAACAACTGCCAGGTGCTCTGCCTCGGGGAACGTGTGATCGCCCCCGAACTGGCCGACCGCATCGTGAAGCAGTGGCTGGGCTACGAGTTCGACACCTCGTCCCCATCGGCCGCCAAGGTTCAGGCCATAACCGACTACGAGGAGAACGGCAGCCTCTAGAGCGGTTCGTTTTGCGCACCGCGCCTTCAGCTATCAGCTTCTAGCTTTTGGCTTCTTGTTCTGGCTGACCTCCGATGGCTGAAGGCTCTCCTCGTCGAGGATCTCGAGCATCTGGCCTGCGGTGTGCTCGTCCGTGATCAGGACGTTCAGGAAGCGGGAGCGGGCCGCCCCGATGTTGGCCCGCGGTTTCTCAGGGCCCGAGCTGACCCCGACGCGGTTGGGTACGCTCGAGAGTTGCTCCGCGCTTATGGCTATGGAGCGCTCGTTCATCTCCAGGTGGACGGGCGAGCCGTCGAAGGCGTAGTAGGCGCCGCAGATGTCGCCCTCGCCACCCTGCTCCCTGATGTACTCCAGATCCTCGTCGCAGAGGTACCCTGTCAGGTACTGGCCGTGCTCCCGGCCCGGGGTGCCAACAGAGGACACTACCGTCTCCGCCCTGCTGACCACCTCGAGCGTCTTGCTGATGTGCGGGTCGCGCAGCAGCCCGGACCGCGTCGCTGCGTCGCTGACGAGCATGGGTGCGTGCAGGTAGTGCGCGCTCGCCCCGAGCACCTCCGCCAGGCGGGCTGTGGTGGCTATGCCATCGAACTCGACGATGGACCCCCCGATGCTGCCCATCGCCTGAACCACGGTGACATCCCTCTTCTCACGGAAGAACCTGCCGTGGACCACACGGTGCACGCTCCGGCCCCACCCCACCCCAACGGTGGTGCCCTCCGCCACGTTCTCCTGCAGGTAACGAG
>DASUPX010000230.1:0-11573 GCA_036280905.1 Rubrobacter sp.
CGGACTACGATACCGTCCGTTGCGATGTAATAGGCATCCTGGCCGAACGTGGCTCCCTGCGCGTAACGCACGTGGAGAATGCTTTCTGATCCGGCCAGCTTCTAAATGAGGTGATTCGCGATGGTCGCGGTTTCGAGGTTCATCCGGTCGGTGGCAAAGGACCAGCAGACGTCTCTTCCGATTCTCCACCCACAGCCTCGCGGGTCTTGAGGATGATCCTCTCCATCAGCCAGAGCGTGAAGCCGGCAGTCACCGCGAAGGCGAACCACGCCAGTACCTTGCCCCATATCGGGCTGGACGGGAAGCTAAGGACGGTATCCCACGAGGAATGCAGGAGCATGGCCAGCACGAACGCGCCAAGGACACGACCGTTGAAGACGGCTCTGCCAGCCTTCCGTCGCTCGTTCCACAGGCCGAAGCAAATGAGCATGGTCCAGGTGCCGTGACCCAGGGGGTCGAGCAGGGAGCGGAAGAGCACGCTCCCGTCCAGCAGGACCACGTTCAGAGGACTCTTGAACAGGTCAGCTACCCTGCCGGTCGCGTTCCCGTCCAGGGGGCCGAGGAAGGCGTTGAAGGCATAGCCGGAGGTCTCCAGGGCCGAGAATGCCATGGCTGAGACGAGCCCGATCATGACGCCTACCCCCACGGAGCGGTAGGTGCCGACGAAGAAAAAGGCCAGGGGCACGATGATCTTGGCCGTCTCCTCGACCGGTCCGACGAAGAGGTACTGCAGGAAGCCGAGCGGGGGGAAGAGGGCCAGCTCTACCGTGGAGGCGAACGCCAGGCTTACCGCCCCAGAACTGATAAAGATGATCACGATGACGGCCACGGGCATCTGCGTAGCTTCCAACCTGTCGTCGAGGTGGACCATAAAGGTTACGGGCACGAGGAAGGCGCAGTACACGATGATCGCGGGTACGAGGTTAGGGTTGGGGTAGGCGAGGTATGAAATCTCAAGCAGGGCTATGAACAGGAACCCCACGGCGAGGACTCGAAACCAGAGCCTCCTGTAGACGTGAGACACGCGCGAGAAGGCGCCCCGAGGGCGATGCTTTCCCGACCTTCCTGCAGCCGGTGACTCCTCCCGGTTCGTACTCCTGCGGTCCACCCTGGGCTCTCCTTCATCCCACCACACCTTAGACGACGTGCGGCATCCATCGGAAGATCAGGGCCACAAGCAATGCTTTGCGGCGAGGGTCAGTAGTTCGCCAGGCTGCCCACGGAATCGGCCGCACCTTCTCGACGCCAGAATACTACGATCTGCTCGGTGCGCGCCAAAGTCAGCCAGAAGACGAGAATCTTCGCGGTATAAAATAATATACAACGGTATAGTATTAGAGACGGCGGCCGTATATACTGCAAAGGCTCTCGGGTGAGACAGAGGTGTGGGGATGGCTTTGGGGGAATGTCACGTAT
Organism: Rubrobacter sp.; assembly: GCA_036280905.1. Taxonomy (GTDB): domain Bacteria; phylum Actinomycetota; class Rubrobacteria; order Rubrobacterales; family Rubrobacteraceae; genus Rubrobacter_D. Next base: position 1,417 of record DASUPX010000230.1, read on the forward strand.
GAGCGTATGCCGGGCCAGGAGCCTGAGCCTCTTCGGTATCGACGCGCTTCCGGTCGAAGTGGAGGTAGACGTCAGCCCCGGGTTACCGGGGTTCTCCATCGTCGGGTTGCCAGATGCGGCCGTGCAGGAGGCACGGGAGCGTGTACGGGTGGCCATCTCCAACAGCGGCTACAAGTTTCCAATGAAGCGGGTGATCGTGAACCTGGCCCCGGCCAACCTCAGGAAGGAGGGGCCCGCGTTCGACCTACCCATAGCGCTCGGCATCCTCGCGGCCTCGGGGGCTCTGGCGCCTGCGGGCCTGGAGCGGGCCGCCGTGGTAGGTGAGCTCTCGCTTGACGGCGGGGTCAGGGGCATCAAGGGTGCCCTCTCCATGGCCGAAGGTGCCAGGAAGGAGGGGCTGAGCCGTCTCGTGCTTCCGTGCAGGGACGCTCCTGAGGCGGCCGTGATCGGCGGCGTCGAGGTGTTCGGCATGAGGACGCTGAAAGAGGCCGTTGAATTCCTCGGCAATGGCCTGCGCCGGGCACCCACAGAGCCTGCGCCACAGAACGAGACCGACGATTCCGCGGCGGACGATTTCGCCGACGTTGCAGGACAACGGTATGCCAAGCGTGCCCTCGAGGTAGCCGCTGCCGGAGCCCACAACGTCGTTATGAGCGGTCCGCCGGGTTCGGGCAAGACGATGCTTGCGAGGCGGATGCCGGGGATCCTACCCCCGCTGACCATGGAGGAGCGCATCGAGGTGACCAAGGTCCACAGCGCGAGCGGCGAGGGCAATGGGTCGCTCATAACGCACAGGCCCTTCAGGTCGCCGCACCACACCGTCTCTACCTCGGGGCTCGCGGGAGGCGGCAGCAACCCACGGCCGGGTGAGGTGTCGCTCGCGCACAACGGGGTGCTGTTCCTCGACGAGTTACCCGAGTTCGGCAGGACCACGTTGGAGGCCCTGCGCCAGCCCCTCGAAGACGGTCACGTCACCATCTCACGCGTGGCGGCCACGCTCTGCTACCCGGCGAGGATCACGCTGCTCTGTTCCATGAACCCGTGCCCCTGCGGGCACGCTGGTGACAAGAGGAAGGCCTGCCGGTGTACCGCCGGCCAGATCGAGCGCTACCAGGCCCGCATATCCGGGCCGTTGCTCGACCGGATGGACATCTTCGTAGACGTGCCGCGGCTCTCGCGGCAGGAGCTGCGCGACGAGCCATCGGCCGAGGCTTCTGCTGTGGTCAGGGATCGGGTCCGAAAAGCACGGGCAACGCAGATATCCCGTCAGGGCTCTCCCAACTCCATGCTGTCTGGACGCAAACTGCGAAAGATGTGCGTGCTGGCTGGCGACGCCGAAACGCTCTTTTCGCGGGCGGTGGAGACTCTGGGGCTCTCCGGAAGGGGACACGACAGGGTGTTGCGGGTGGCGAGAACGGTGGCGGATCTTGCCGGGGAGCGAGGTATCGGTGCTGACCACCTGGCCGAGGCGCTCAACTACAGAAGGTCTCACCTCCTTGGAAGATAGCGAGCGGCGTGGTGAGCGTGCAAAGCATCTGTTTCTCTCGCACCTGCAAGCCAGGGTCGGGAGCAGCCTCGTCGCGAGGCTGGGTAACCTCTCCCCCGGGGCAATCTTCGAGACGCCGTACGCCGACCTGGTGGGTAAGGTCGGGAAAGATCAAAAGCTCGAACGCCTCTTCGACGGGTTGCAGCGCCGCTTCGACCTGGCCCTGGTCGAGGCCCAGATGAAAGAGCGGGGGATCTCGGCCATCACGCTCGCCGACGAGGCCTATCCCGGGATGCTCAGGAACGTGCCAGACCCGCCGCCGGCGCTCTACCTGGATGGTGCCATCCCGGAGGAGCCATGCGTCGCGCTCGTCGGGTCTCGAAAAGCCTCGGCGACCGGTATCGAGATGGCCGGAAAGCTCGGGAGAGCCCTGGCGGAGCTCGGTGTGTGCGTCGTGAGCGGTCTCGCGCTAGGGGTAGACGCCGCCGCGCACCAGGGCGCCGTGGATGCCGCGGGACGGACCGTCGGGGTTCTGGGGTGCGGCATCGACGTCGTCTATCCAAGGAGCAACAGGGCCCTCTTCGATTCCGTGCGGCGTCACGGCGCGCTCGTCTCCGAGTACTTTCTCGGTGAGGCGCCCCTCTCCTGGCGGTTTCCGGCTCGAAACAGGATCATCGCCGGCCTTGTAACTACCGTGGTCGTCGTCGAGGCGCCCGAGCACAGTGGCGCCCTGATAACCGCGCGTCACGGTCTCGAGGCGGGGAGGGACGTGTGGGCCGTGCCTGGTCCACCGGGCGTCCGCGAGTGCCGGGGCTCCAACGGTTTGCTGGCCGACGGCGGGGGCGTGTTGTGGGACATCCCCGAGTTTCTGGAGGCCGTCGCACCTCGGGGCGGGGCCGGTCCAGAGCTCCCGGCCCCCAGCGTACCTGCGGATCTGCCAGATGACGAGGCTGCCGCGCTTTGTGGGGTGGGGCTCGAGCCACGGGGCGTCGACGCCGTCGCCAGGCGCAGTGGGATGGTCATGTCCGAGTTGCTTCCGGCCCTTGCCCTGCTCGAGCTAAAGGGATTCGTGCATCGAGACGCCGTTGGCGCATACGTGAGGAGGGCGGTTCCATGACGAGGCGCACGCTCGGGGAGTTGTGGTCCAGGTACTTTCGCGTCCGCGGGCGGATCGCCGCCGGCGGTATGTCCTGCGTCCAGCTCAGGTCGGCGGAGCGTGAGGCAAGGGGGCTCAGGGACAGCCTGGTAGTCAATTACTCGCCCCTGGTCCGCTACGTAGCGGGAAGGACCGCCGGACGCGTAGGTGGGGCTCTGGACCTGGAAGACCTTATCTCCTCGGGGCTCGTAGGGCTGCTTGGGGCGGTCGAGACCTTCGATCCCGGGCGCAGGACCAAGTTCGAGTCGTATGCCATCTCCAAGATCAGATGGTCCATCCTGGATGAGCTACGGAAAGCTGATCCCCTCTCCCGCCGCACACGACACAGGGTGCACCAGATCGACCGCGCAAGGGACGAGCTGTTTCAGAAGCTGGGCCGAACGCCGACCGAGTCCGAGCTCGTCGGGCGACTCGGCATTACCGTCACAGAGCACCGCGAGTTCCTGGGCCAGTACGCCAGGGCCCAGGTCAGGTCATTCGAAGGTTGTGGGGATCTGCCGGGGGGACCGGTCGGCGGGCTGCACGACCTGATCGGCGACCATGCCGCAACGGACCCGGCCTCCGCCGCGGAGGTGGCCGAGGTGCGGGCGCGCCTGGTCAGCGCCATAGGATGCCTCGGTGAAAAAGAGCGGGTAGTTACCACCAGCTACTACTTCGAGGGTCTTACGCTGAGGGAGATCGGCAGGGTACTCGGCCTCACAGAGGGCCGCATCTCGCAGATACTCCACGCCTCCCTGGCCCGCCTGAGGCGCAGCCTGGACGAAGACGGGGTACTCCCAGGACGGACCGCCTGCGACCGATAGGACGGTGCTCCGGCAGGAGCGAACCTGGAATGAATAGCGGCTTGGGGCACCAGGCAAAGGGCCTCGGAACGCGACTCTGAAGCCTGATGCCTGCTGCCCGAAGCCTTTTCCCGAACCGCCATAGAAGCATAGATGTGCCTGTGTTAAGATCTTGCTTCGGATGCGGCCGTGTGTTCGCGGCGCGTCCGTGACTACACACGCCCGCCGTAGGGTCCTCAGGACCCGGGTGGTGGTCCGCCCCAGAGCTTGCCGGGTGGATTGCGAGGCGCGGGCGGAGGATACCAACCACCTGAAAAGAGAGGTAGAGATCTTGCAGAGCACGAGCGAGCGCGTAGGAATCAGGGAGTTGCTAGAGGCCGGCGTCCATTTTGGGCACCAGGCCAAGCGTTGGAACCCCAAGATGAAGCGGTACATCTTCGCCCAGCGGACGGGGGTGCACATCATAGACCTGGACCAGACCCTGACCTTGCTGGGACGGGCTCTGGACTTCGTGCGCGGCGTCGCTGAGGCGAACCGCGAAGTACTCTTCGTGGGGACCAAGAAGCAGGCCCAGATCCCCCTGGCCGAGGAGGCGCTGCGGAGCGGGCAGCCTTTCGTGGCGGAGCGCTACATCGGCGGTATGCTCACCAACTTTCAGACCATTCTGCCGCGCATCCAGTACTTCAAGGAGCTGGCAGTCAGGGTCGACGACACGCCCGAGGAGGCCAGGTCCGGCAAGGACTGGTTCGCCCTCAACCGCGAGTACCAGAAGCTCCGACGCAACTTCGCCGGCATCACGGAGATGGAGCGTCTCCCCGGTGCGGTCTTCGTCATAGATCCCAAGCGCGAGGAGCTACTCGTCAAGGAGGCCAACAGGCTCAAGATTCCGGTCCTGGCGCTTACCGATACCAACTGCGACCCCGAGGTCGTCGACTACGTCATTCCCGGCAACGATGACGCGATACGCTCGATCAGCCTCATCTCCCGCCTGGTGGCCGACTCCATCATCGAGGGCAGGGGCGAGGAGGCCCGGGTCGACGAACGCCCGGTGCCACCGGTAATCGAAGACGCCACGGTCGGCGGTGAGGTCCAGCAGGTCGAGACCTCCGACAACGGGGCCCAGGAGCCACCATCAGTGGAGGTAACGGAGGAGCCACCGCCCGCCGATGTGCCCGAGGGTGGAGCCGAGCCCGCCACCGAGCCGGAAGCCGTTGCAGAGCCGGAGGCCGCAGCCGAGAACGGGGCCACCGATGAGCCCGGCGCCGTGGTCGAGGCCGAGATAGTCGGGGCGCCGGCGGGGACCGAAGTTGCCGACGAAGAGGCTGCGGTGACGGAGATAGATATAGAGTCTGTCGAGCCGGAGGCCGCGGAGGAGCTCGCGTCGGAGGAACCCGTAGAAGAGGACATAGAGCAGGCGCCGGTCATAGAGGATCCGGCGCAGGAAGCCACGAGCGAGAACACCGAGGAGAAGTAGGAACATTGGCTAGCACGATAGAGAAGATCAAGCAGCTCCGGGAGGAGACTGCCGCGGGGATGATGGACGTGAAGCGGGCCCTCGAGGAGTCAGACGGGGACGTGGAAGGTGCCCGTCAGGTCTTGAGGGAGAAGGGCCAGGCGCTGGCCCGGAAGAAGAGCGGACGGGCGGCGACGGAGGGGCTCATAGAGGCCTACGTTCACTTCAACGGGCGGATCGGCGTGCTCGTCGAGGTTAACTGCGAGACGGACTTCGTGGCGCGCACCCCCGAATTCAAGACTTTCGCCCGAAACGTCGCGTTGCACGTGGCCTCCATGCGGCCCATGTGCGTGACGCCCGAGGACATCCCGGCCGGCGCACTCGAGGAGGAGCGGCAGGTCGTCGAGAAGCAGGTCGCGGAGATGGGCAAGCCCGACAACATCGCCGAGAAGATCGTCGAGGGCAGGGTGAACAAGTGGGTCTCCGAGCAGGCGCTCACCACCCAGCCCTACGTCAAGGAGCCCGACAAGACCGTCGGCGATCTGTTGCAGGAGACCATCCAGAAGGTCGGCGAGAACGTCGTGATCCGGCGTTTCGTCCACTACGAGCTCTAGCGCAGGGCCGTGGAAGATTCTGCCAGACCGGTGGGTGAGATAGACGGGGCCGGGCTCTCGGAGCTTGGCCCCGTAAATCGGGTGGTGCTCAAGATCTCCGGCGAGGCACTCGCCGGGGACTCGGACCTGGGGATAGAGGCAGCGAGCCTCGATTCCGTGTGCGCCGGGGTGATGGAGGCTGTGGAGGCTGGAGCGGAGCTCGCCGTGGTCGTTGGCGGGGGGAACATCTTCCGCGGCTCCTCGGCGGCGCGGGCGCTTGGCATAGAGAGCGCCACCGCCGACTACATGTCCATGCTGGGGACCGTGATCAACGCCATAGCGTTGCAGGCTGCGTTGGAGGGCCGTGGCGTGGAGACGAGGGTTCAGTCGGCCGTAGAGATCAAGGAGGTCGCCGAGCCGTATATCAGGCGGCGCGCCATCCGCCACCTCGAGAAGGGGCGGGTTGTTATCTTCGGCGGCGGCACGGGCAATCCGTTCTTCACCACCGACACGGGCGGCGCGCTGCGGGCGCTGGAGATAGGAGCCGACGCGCTCCTAATGGCAAAGAACCAGGTAGACGGTATCTACGACAGGGACCCGAGGCGGCATGATGACGCGGTGCGTCTGCCCCGTCTGAACTACATGGACCTCCTCTCCGACAACCTGTCGGTCATGGACCATACAGCGGCCACGCTCTGCAGCGGGGAGAACCTTCCCATAGTCGTCTTCGATATACTGAAGCAAGGGAACCTGCGGCGCATCCTACGGGGTGAAAAGGTGGGATCTTTGGTATGGGGAGAGGCAAGCGGAGGAGGCTGAGCGATGTCTGACGTGATAGATCTATCGGCTGCAGAGCGCAGGATGGGCGGGGCCGTCGACTCTGTTAAGAGCAACTTCGCAACGATAAGGACCGGCAGGGCCAACCCCTCACTCCTCGACAGGATCGAGGTCGAGGCTTACGGTACCAAGATGGACCTCAGAAGCGTGGCCAACATCGGCGCGCCCGAGGCCCGGCTCCTCACCGTAACCCCCTTCGACCCGAACTCGCTCAAAGATATCGAGCGGGCCATAAGGGACGCCAACATCGGCCTCAACCCGCAAAACGACGGCAAGATTCTTCGCCTTCCCATCCCCGAGCTCACAGAGGAGCGGCGCCGGGACCTGATCCGTATGGCACGCGGCATGGCGGAGGAGGGCAAGGTCTCGGTAAGGAACGTGCGCCGGGATGAGATGCGCGACGTCCACGAGCTTCGCAAGGAAGGTGAGATCTCCGAGGACGACGAGCATAGGGCCGAGGAGGAACTGCAGAAGCTTACGAACGCCTATGTCGCGAGGGTCGAGGCGGCCCTCGCCGACAAGGAAGCCGAGCTCTCGGAGGTCTAACTGCTGAAACCTGCCGAGAGACGCCTGCCCACGGAAACCCCTGCGAGGCCAACCCTCGACCCGGCTCTGACCCCTAGCCATGTGGCCATCATCATGGATGGAAACAGGCGCTGGGCAAAGCGCCGCTGGCTTCCGCGGGCCGCTGGCCACAGGGCTGGTGTCTCCGTACTGACCCCCTTGCTCGAAACGGCTGGCCAGGCCGGGGTGGATACCCTGACCCTCTACGCCTTCTCGACCGAGAACTGGGGACGTCCCGAAAAGGAAGTAAGCATGCTGATGAAGCTCTTCCTCGAGACGGCGCGCGAGAAGGTACCCGAGTTGAACGAACGGGGCGCCAGGCTTCGTTTTCTGGGCAGGCGTGAAGGGCTTCCGGCTTCGGTGCTTGAAGCGCTGGCTGAGGCAGAGGATCTGACCTCGGATAACGATAGCCTGGACGTGTACATCGCGCTCAACTACGGTGGGCGGGCAGAGATCGTGGACGCGACCAAAAGGATGATGGCGGATGGCCTCGCGCCCGAAGACGTGGACGAGAAGGCCTTCGCGCGCTACCTGTACGCGCCTGACGTGCCGGAGGTTGACCTGGTGATCCGGACCAGCGGGGAGCTTCGCGTCTCCAACTTCTTGCTCTGGCAGATCGCCTACGCCGAGTTCTACGTGACGGACACGCTCTGGCCTGATTTTTCGGCGGAGGAGTTCTTGCGGGCGCTCGAGTCCTTCGCGTCCCGATCGCGGCGCCGGGGGGGCGTCTAGCCCGGCATGCTTCGCTGGAGGGCGGTAACGGCGCTTGTGCTCGCCCCGATCGCGCTCGCCAGCATAGCCCTCGGGAAATGGGCCATCCTCCTCGTGTTGCTGGTGGTGATATCGGGCGCGGCCTACGAGCTCTCGCGGGCCCTTGAGCCCCTGCCCTTCTTTGCCGCGTTCGGCGCCGGGGCCCTACCTCTGCTCCTCTCCATCCCTTACGGGAGAACGGGAATCCTGCTTGGGGCCGTGATTGCAATGCCCTGGGCGCTGTTCTGGCTCGCCGCAAGGCCCGAGACGCGAACGCTCAGGGCCGTGCTCGCGGTTCTGCTGATGTCGTTGTGGGTCGGTACTCCATTGGCGCATCTCGGGATCTTCCCCGATACCCGCGACGGCGTCGTCCTCATCCTTATAGCGGTTGTGGGACCCTGGATCTCCGACTCCGGCGCCTACTTCGCCGGACGCCTTTTCGGGCGGCACCTCCTCTTCCCGAGCCTGAGCCCGAAGAAGACCGTTGAGGGTGGGCTCGGCGGCCTGCTGCTGACCGTGCTCGTGGTCTCCCCGCTCGCCTACTTTCTTCTGTCGTTCAGCCCACCCAAGGCGCTCCTCATAGGGGCCGCCGTCTCCGTTGCGAGCCAGTGCGGCGACCTGTTCGAGTCTTCTCTGAAACGTATCCTCGACGTGAAGGATCTTGGCAACTTCCTGCCGGGGCACGGGGGCGTACTTGACCGAGTGGACAGCCTGCTGTTCACGGCCCCGGCGGTATACTATATCTACTTGCTCGTATGAGATTGGAACCCAGACAACCATGAGACGACGACTCACGATCCTTGGCTCGACCGGTAGCGTCGGGCGCCAGGCCCTCGACGTAGTGCGCCAGTACCCGGACCGCTTCGAAGTGGTCGGCCTCTCCGCGGGAAGCGACGCACAGTCGCTCGCACAACAGGCGAACGAGTTCAGGCCAGAGTACGTTGCCCTTGAGTCGACGGCTACGGAGCCGCTGGACGGCCTCGATGCGGAACTTATCTCCGGCCCGGGCGCATCGGAAGCCCTCGCCAGAACGTCCGCCGACGTGGTGCTCAACAGCATAGTTGGCTTCGCAGGACTCGCGGCCACCGTGGGCGCGCTCGAGGCCGGAAACCAGGTAGCCCTGGCCAACAAGGAATCGCTCGTGGCCGGAGGCGAGTGGGTCATGAACCTTGCCAACGGCAACCGCATAATACCTGTAGACTCCGAGCATTCCGCCATCTTCCAGTGCCTGGAGGGTAGGCAGGAGTCGGAGGTGCGGGAGATCTTGTTGACGGCGTCGGGGGGGCCTTTCTACGCGTTCGAAAAGGAGCGTGTCGTGGAGGCGGGACCGGGGGACGCGCTCAAGCATCCGACGTGGCAGATGGGGCCGAAGATCACGATAGACTCGGCCACCATGATGAACAAGGGTCTCGAGGTCATAGAGGCTCATTACCTGTTCGGCGTAGCCTACGAGGAGGTGCGCGTCGTCGTGCACCGTCAGTCGGTAGTACATGGGGGCGCGATGTTCGAGGACGGCTCGGTCGTGTTGCACGCCGCGCTTCCCGACATGAGGTTACCCATCGCGTTCGGGGTACTGTATCCGGATAGGGTAGATGTCGGGGCCGAGCCGGTGCCTTTCGGGGGGACGAGTTGGACCTTCGAGGAGCCGCGAAACGACCTGTTCAGGTGTCTGCCTCTCGCCGTCGAGGCTGGCCGCGCCGGCGAGGCATATCCGGTGGCGCTCAACGCCGCCAACGAGGTCGCCGTCGGGGCTTTCCTTGACGGCAGGATAGGATTCTTGCGGATAGCAGATCTCATCGAGGAGGTCCTCGGGGAAGTGCCCGATTTCGGCAAGATGCAAAGCATGGAGAAAATAAGAGCCGTGGACGCGTGGGCGCGTGAGGATGCCCGAGTACGGGTTGAAGCGGTATGACCGTAATCGTCGCGCTGCTAGGTCTGATACTCCTAATCGTTATTCACGAGCTAGGTCACATGCTCACGGCCAAGGCCCTCGGCGTCAGGGTACCCGAGTTCGCCGTTGGCTTCGGGCCGGCCCTGATCAAGAAGAAGTTCGGCAAGACCGTCTACTCGTTCCGGATAATCCTCCTAGGCGGGTTCGCCAAGATGGCCGGCATGGGAGACGGGGAGGAAGGTCCGGACACCTACCACGCCAAGCCCCCGTGGCGGCGGGCCCTGATCATTCTGGCAGGGCCGGCGGCCAACGCGGTCGCGGCCGTCCTCGTACTCGCGTGCGTCTACATGTTTCAGGGGGTCGTCACCGACGTCAAGCCCGTAGTAACCGAGGTAGAGCCCCGTTCCACGGCCCAGGAGGTCGGGATCAGACCAGGGGACCGGATCGTGGAGCTCGATGGTAGCCCGATAAAGAGCTGGGACGGGTTTCAGAGGAATATGGCGGATCGAGAGCCCGGCGAAGTGGTCGGCGTTACCGTGGTGCGCGACGGCGAGCAGAAGACCTTCGAGGGCGAGCTGGGGAGCGATCCACAGGACAAACAGCAGGCGCTTCTTGGGGTAAGGCCGGAGGTCGAGACCACCACCT
>DASUPX010000231.1:0-2114 GCA_036280905.1 Rubrobacter sp.
GCCGGTGGTCCTCGGGAGATAAGGATGACAAGGTTGGCGACCGCGTAGCGGCCGCGCTTAGCCGCGCTTTTCGGGCCTCCGGCCGGATTCCTTACGCCAGACGCGGAACTTACCCATAACGTCGCGCAGCAGGTCCTCCGCGGTGTGCCCGCGGGGCCTGCGCGAGACCCGCAGTCTGGCGTCGCCGAGGGCGTTGGCGAGCTTCCACCTGCGGGAGGCGAACAGCTCCGAGAGGGCGGCGTCTGTCTGCTCCAGCCATCGGGCCAGCTTCGCCGCGTCCCGTTCCGCCTTCTTGCCGGAGCCCGGGGCTGACCGCGCGGGGCTCGCCGGCGGCTCCTGCTCGACCTCGGCGGGCAGGAGCGAGAGATCCGTCCTTTTGGCGCACAGGAAGGCCCTACGCCTGCCGTTCCGGTAGTCCAAAGCGCCTTCGTAATCCCCGAAGGCCGGCGCCAGCGCCACCGACGAGTACCCGAACTGGCGCACCAGGTCGTGCACGGCCTGCCAGGTCGGGTGCATGACCAGCTCGTAGTCCACGGCGTGCCTGACCTTCTCCAGACGGTCGTGCCGGATCTCCATGTACGAGCCCGGCAGCGTGGAGACGGTGGTGTCGATCAGGAGGAGATCGTCGCTGACCTCCGAGATCATCTCCATCAGGTTCACGTGCTTGCTGACGTGGTACATCAGGCCCAGGCACAGCACGACGTCGAAGGTGCCGAAGCGGCTGAGGTCGACGTCGAAGAGGTTGCCGGCCACGAAGTCGTACCTGTCGGCCTCCACCTCGTTGACCTCGAAGACGAAGTTCGCCTGGTCCACGTGCATCTGCCGCCCGTCGAGCCCGAGGACGTAGTCGCACCCGGCCTGCGCGGCGCAGAGGGACCAGAACCCGGCGTTGCAGCCGAGGTCCAGGACCCGCTTGCCCGCGAGGGAGCCCCCGAACATCTCCACCATGGGATCGAAGAAGTATTCCTTACGCTGGCGGTGCCGGTTCACGCGGTCGTCTTTATGGATGGGCGTGGGGTTGCCCTTGAGATCGAACTGGTAGTGCCACGTAGGGAAGCTGGCTATCTTCCTGCGGATCTCTTCGCCTTGCATAGATTCCCCCATTAAAGCGTGGCGCCCGCGCGCGTCCGCGCGCCCGCCCGGTCGATTGCAGGCGGCACTATAGCAACGCGGCGTCGGCGGTGTCCAATGCGCCCTCAGCCGACTTCGTACCCGAGTTCCCGCAACGTATCGCCCGCCACCTCTTCGAAACGCCTCCGGTCCGCGTCGGCCATTTCCTCGCGCCAGCGGGCGATACGGTCCCGCTGCGGCGGCTTGCCCGTCAGGGTGTGCAGCGACCGGCGCATCTCGCCCCGCACCACCCTCTTGCCCTTCGGGGTCTCGATGTCCCGGTGGATCTCCTTCAGCCTCTCGTCGGCCGTCGTGTGGTAGGCGAGCATGGCGGGATCCCAGGGAAGGTCGACGAAATGGCCGATTCTCCTGAGCGCGGGCTCGGTCTCGGATACGAGGTCCTCGTACCGGACCTCCAGGTAGTGCGGGAGGTCCTTCGACTGTCGCCGCGCCTCCCCGATCAGCGCCTGCCACCGTCGGGCCGCCTCCTCGACGGAATCGGGCCCGAACCACAGGTCCTTGGTCGACAGGGCCACGTCCCTGCCGTCGCGGATGATGTGCACGAAGCGGGCCTCCGGGAGCAGGCCGTGTATGAGGAGCATCCGGTGCACGTAGTTGGGCGTCTTGTCGCCCCACCTGGGCTTCCCGAACCTCTCCGCGTACACCCCGTAGAAGGCGCGTAACGCCTCGCCGAGGTCGAAGGGCTCGATGCCGGCGACCCTCTCCGTCAGCCGCTCCTCCTCGATACGAAAGTCCCCCCACCTGCGGTGGGACGTCACGGTCTCGAGGAAGGCCCGCCGGGGTTCCGGGGCGTCCTCGCACGCCTCGGCCGCGCGCTCGATAAAGTGGGTCTCCGGCGGGATCGCCAGCTGCGGATGGGCGTCGAGCATCAGCCGAAGCAGCGTCGTCCCCGAGCGCTCGGCCCCGACGATGAAGGGGGCAGGCAAAGCGCCTCCCGCCCCGAGGCGTTCCTCCGGCTCCGTCGCCTCGCGCCCTTCACCGTT
>DASUPX010000232.1:0-7196 GCA_036280905.1 Rubrobacter sp.
GAAGATGATCGTGCCAGCCCCGATGAAGCCGATGCCGCTAGCTACCTGCGCGGCAACGCGGGAAGGGTCAAACACGACGTGGCGCTCGTTCAGGATATCCGAGAACCCGAAGATAGACACCACCATGAACAGGGCTGAACCAAGCGACACCAGGGCGTGGGTTCTCATCCCCGCTGCCCACTCCAACCGCTCGCGCTCGAGCCCCACCAACGCCCCCAGGACCCCCGCCACCCCCAGACGCAAGATCAACTCCCCGCTGGATATCATCCTGACTTCACCTCCCCTTCGGAGAACCTCCGCCAACCACACCCGTCTTTTCTACACCAAAACGATGAAGAAGTCACGCAAGAAGGGACATCGGGCTACAGGTCTTTTGTTTTGCTGATACCCGAAACCCCTGCTCGACACGGCTTCGCCCCTCCCGAAAACCCGCTCTAATGGTCTTGCAGGAACTCCAGCACCAGCCTGTTGAACTCTTCGGGGCGCTCCATGTTGGGGAGGTGGGCGGTGCCATGCATCACGACCTTGCGCTCGTTGGGGAGCTCCCTTTCGAGGAGGTCGGCTGCGGCGAAGACCCTGGGCTGGTCTTCATCACCGACTATCAGGAGTGTTGGGGCGTAGATGTCGTGGAGGCGGTCTGAGGCGGGCGGCTCTGGCTCCCACTCCTCGCCCAGTTCCGCGGCCTCGGTCTGGAGGGCGATCAGGTTCATCTCGTAGACAAGGCCGCGGATTGGAGCCGGGACGTCTTCGGGGGATCTTGCGGGGCCGTCGACCCACATCGCGACCTCCAGCCAGGAGATCCGCTCCAGGTCCCCGGCCTCGTCGGCGGCGACGAGCTCGTCCCACTCCCTGGGGGGGCCGAAGTCTGGCCTGAACCCGCCTATGGCGGAACCAACCAGAACGAGGTCTCCGACCCTCTCCGGGTACTCGAGCGCGAAGTCCAGCACGGCACCGCCACCCATCGAGCAGCCCACGAGGTGCGCCCGCTCCACGCCCAGCGAGTCGAGCAGGCCGCGCAGGTCCTCGTGGTGGGAGAAAGGTCCCTCGACCATCTCGGATTTCCCGAAGCCGCGCAGGTCGTAGCGTATAACCCTGTAGCTTTCGGCGAAGGCCGGGATCTGGGCCTCCCACATCCTGCTGTCCGCGATCCCCGCGTGCACGAGGACGAGCGGCTCGCCCTCCCCCGCGCCCTCGTAGTGGATCCGCGCTCCGTTGACCTCGGCCGTACCGGTCTTTCGATGCAACTTTGCCCCTTCCCCGCCGGGTACACATCGTCTGCGATATCGGGCGCGGCAGGCCGGCACCCGGTCTCTCCCTGTTCGGTCGTGCCCGCTCTGTGAAGACGCACCGGTTGCCCTGATGGGGCCGGCTCAGTATACGCCCCTGGCACGGTTGGCGCAGGATGATCCCTGGGGGCTGCGGTGTATAACATGCGGTGGTAGCAGGCCGACCGAGGAGCATGCCATGACGTTGACCATCGGGACCGGACCGTTCGGCGACCAGGGTGAAAAGGCGTTCAACTTCGAGGCAGGTCCCCCCGGGGACCACGTACTGTACTTCGAGGATTCCCCACGCCGGGTGAGGGCGGTGCTTGGCGGCGAGACCGTGGCCGACAGCCGCCGCGTCAAGCTAATGCACGAGACGGGGTACCTGCCCATCTACTATTTTCCAGAGGAAGACGTGCGGATGGATCTCCTCGAGACTACGGATCATACGTCGACGTGCCGCTTCAAGGGTGAGGCTTCCTACTGGTCGGTGCGGGTTGGTGAGACCGTGGCCGAGAACGCCGTGTGGTCGTACCCGGACCCGATCGAGTCGGCGCCCCCGATCGCGGGTTACCTCGCGTTCTACTGGCGGAAGATGGATCGGTGGTTCGAGGAGGACGAGGAGGTCTTCGTCCATCCCAGGGATCCGTACCACAGGGTGGACGCGCTACAGAGCTCCAGGCACGTCAAGGTCAGCGTGAACGGCGAGGTCGTCGCTGAGACGGGGCGGCCCGTGGTCGTGTTCGAGACCGGGCTACCGCCACGCTACTACATCCCGCCCGATGACGTGCGCGAGGACGTTCTCGTCCCGAGCGACCACCGGACGCAATGCCCGTACAAGGGAACCGCGTCTTACCACTCTGTCGAGGCCGGCGGCGAGACCGTGGAGAACGTCGTGTGGCACTACCAGGAGCCCATAGCCGCCGCCGAGAAGATACGGGGCACCCTCAGCTTCTTCAACGAGAAGGTGGATCTCGAGGTCGACGGAGAGCCACAGGAGCGCCCAAGGACGCAATGGTCGTAGGTGGCAGAGGCTTCATCAGGCTTCGAGAAAATTGTGCGATGCCTCCGATCGAGCGACTCGTGCGCGTCAAAAAAGCAATAGAATTCTGCTATCCGGTATCCTGACAACGAGCGCGAGGGAGTTTCATGACGGAAACAGCGAGTCAGGGGCGGCAAGAGTCCTCTGGCGGACGTCAGGAGAAGATCGTCGACGTGCTCGTCGACGCCTTCTCCGAGCTCATGCACGCCGACCCCGAGGCGTTCCGCCAGAAGTTCCGCAAGATGGCCGCAGGCCCGTTCGCCTTCTACCGGGGCAGCGCGTGCCTGTTCTACGCCGACATGACACATGAAGAGGACCGCTGGGCCAACGAGCGCACCGGCCGGGTCTGGATCCAGGGCGACCTGCACGCTGAGAACTTCGGCACCTACCTGGCCGGAGACGGGGTGTTCGTCTTCGACGTCAACGACTTCGACGAGGCCTATCTGGGGCACTTCACCTGGGACATCAAGCGGATGGTCGCCAGCGTCGCCCTGATCGCCTGGTCCAAGGCCATCTCCGACGACGACATCGCCTCCCTCATCCAGACCTACGTCCGCTCTTACGTGGATCAGGTACGCTACTTCGTCGAGAGCGACCGCGACCATGAGTACGCGCTGCGGCTCGACACCACGGACGGCAGGATTCGCGAGATCCTGCGCGAGACCAGGGAGAACACCCGCGTCGGCATGCTCGACAGGATGACCCTGATTGACGAGAACGTCGAGCGGCGCTTCCGGCGTAGCTCGCGGGTCCGCGACCTCGACGACGAGGAGCGCACCACGGTGGAGGCAGCCTTCGCTGACTACCTGAAGACCATCCCCGAGGAGAAACGCGCCAGGAGCCTCACCTACCAGGTAAAGGACATCGTCGGCAGCCAGAGCTTCGGTATCGGCTCCGCCGGGCTCCCGGCCTACACCGTTCTGGTGGAGGGCCCAACCCAGGCCCTGGAGAACGACGTGGTGCTCTCCATGAAGCAGGGCAACGTCGCGGCCCCGAGCCGGATCGTTGGCGACGAGCGCATCGGGCGCCACTTCGAGCACAACGGGCACCGCACCGCCGTCTCGCAGCGTGCGCTGCAGGCCCACGCCGACCCATGGCTCGGCTACACCGAGGTAGAAGGGGTCGGCTTCGTGGTCGCCGAGCTATCCCCCTACGTCGAGGACCTCGACTGGTCGGACCTGACCGAGCCAGAGCAGATGGCCCCCGTGCTCGACTACCTCGGCCGTGCCACCGCCAAGATCCACTGCGTGGCAGACGAGGACTCGGACCCCACCCTGGTCGACTTCCAGACGGAGGACGCGATCGTCGCGGCGATAGACGACAACGAGGACGACTTCGTCGCCGAGATGGTCGACTTCGGAGCCCGCTACTCGGCGACCGTCCGCCGGGACCACAGCCTCTTCGTGGACGCCTTCCGCAACGGCCAGATCCCCGGCCTCTGATCGCGAGGCGGTTACCGGAGAGTCAGAACCAGAACGGGCTGCGGGTGAGGAGGCATCAGCCTGTCACCCGCAGCCTGATGCCTCCTCACCAGACCTGCCAGCGGTCCGGTTTGACGCGCACGGCCACCGAGTAGGCCCGGGCGAAGCCATCCACATCGAAGCCTATGCGGGATATACCCTCGCGGTACTTCTCGACGTACGAAGGAACCTCGCCCGAAGGTGGGGCGTCGTCGACTATCGTGGCCGTACCCTCCAGACGCACCACATTCCCACCTTGCGCATCCGAGTTCAGGTTCAGGCCGACCCGGGGGTTGCGGGAGATGTTCCTTAGCTTCTGGCGGTCGGGTTGGGAGTAGATCAGGAACCCCTCATCGTCCCACAGGAACCACACGGGTACGGTCTGCGGCTGGCCGTCGGAGCGCACGGTGGTCAACCAGGCGATCTCCTCTTTCTCTAGCCGCGACTCGGCCCGCCTTCCAGCGTCGGTGGAAGTGTCGAACAAGGGAAGCTCCTTTCTTTGCGGTTTGCTAGCGCAAACCGCGCTTTCAGCTTCTAGCTATTAGTTATCTGCAATCGGTCTCGGCCTATTCGGGGGCGAGGCCTTTTTTGCGCAGTTCGTCGAGGGCTCTGGCCGATTTCTCGAGGTTTTCGAGGCCCATGCCTTCGAGAATCTCCGGCGCCTTGGTGAACTGGATGTCGCGGTAGTCCACGACCTGCCAGTGGTTGCCCCAGGGGTCAAGGAAGTCCAGGCCCCTGCCTGGCAGGATCTCGACCCCCATCTCCCTCAGGGCGCGCCTGACGGTCCTCCTGTCGTCGACCACCATGCCGATGTGCCTGTGGGCATCGGGCGAGGGGTTCTCGCCCTCGGCGAGCGCGATGAACTGGTCGCCGGCGTCTATGAACGCCATTTTGGGCCCGCGTCCCCGCAGCTCTATCTCGAACAG
The DNA here is from genome assembly GCA_036280905.1 of Rubrobacter sp. Classification (GTDB taxonomy): domain Bacteria; phylum Actinomycetota; class Rubrobacteria; order Rubrobacterales; family Rubrobacteraceae; genus Rubrobacter_D. The sequence continues at coordinate 4,694 of DASUPX010000232.1, forward strand.
GCGCCCGTAGAACTCCAGCGCCTCCTCGATGTCCCCGACCTCGATGGCGACGTGGTTGAACCCGACGAGCCTCGCGCGATCCGCCATATTCTCTATTATCCGCTCGCCTGGATCGTTTCGCTACCCCCGGAATCGATGGCCCCGGGTGGGACGGTTCTAGAGTTGTGGCAGGACAGAGTGGGCCATCGCCTCCAGCGCGTCTACGTCATCCACTTCGAGCCACTGCGCCATCACCCGCTCGACGCCGGCTTCGGCGAAACGCCCGAGATGTTCGACCACCTCGTTCTCCGTTCCTGTGACGATCCCCTCGTGAGCCCAATCCAGCCCGGCGGCTTCGAGCTTGCGATCTACATCGGCCCGGGTACGGCCGAATACTACCCGCGTCATCAGGGTCCTCTTTATGTCTTCGGGGTCGCGTCCGGCCTCCCGCGTCAGCCCGTCCAGACGGGAGTCAAGATCCGCGAACTCTTCCGGTGTGAGGTAGACGGCGTTCCACTCGTCGGCGTAGCGGGCCGCGAGCGGCAGCGTCCTGCGGGGGCCGTTACCGCCGATCACGATGGGTATCCCGCCGGGCCGCGGCGAGCGGGGCACGATCAGGGCATCGCGAAGGTTGTAGTACTCGCCGGCGTAGGAGACTGGCTTTTCGCTCCTCAGCAGCCGGCTCACGACCTCAAGCCCCTCTTCGAAGCGCTCGAAGCGGCTATCGGTGTCGAGAAGGTCGAAGCCGAAGGCCCCGTGCTCTTCCTCGTTCCAGCCGGCGCCCAGGCCGAGCCGCAGGCGTCCCCCGGCCAGGTCGTCGACGGCTGAGGCCTGCCAGGCGATGATAACGGGATGACGAAACGACACGGGCGAGACCAGCGGACCGAACTCGATCCTCCTGGTGTTGTCCGCCAGCCAGGTGAGCGAGGTCCAGAGCTCCAGGGCATCCTGGTAAGAGCCCGTCTCGTACGGGAAGTGGTCGGAACGGTACAGGCCGGCGTAGCCCGCATCCTCGACCGTGCGTGCGATCCGCCGCCAGCGATCCCACCCGATACCCTCCTGCCCCTCTACCATGATCGCGACTTCGAGCACGAGACTTCCTTTCTCCCACGGCTGGGGACCTCACGACAGGATCGACCCCTGCATACCTGGTGGTTCGTAGAGATTCCCGCCCCTGCACCGCTACCAGGATAACGGTACACGAAGTCGGAGACGCCCGCAGCGACCGGGTCTGCCGCCCGGACGGCCCTGCTGTGGCGTTCTCTTTCTCGAATGCTCTGTAGGGATCGTGCCGTGTCAGCGAGCCGAGCGTGAGGTTGGGTTAACGGGTGCAGGGCCTCCCCCACGAGCTTCTGGTCTCCTGACGTTCCGGCGGTTTCGGCCGGGCGGCGTAGTTCGCCCGGGACGTAGCGTGGTGCCTGTGGTGGCGGCTAGAATAACGGCCAGTCGGCCTGATCAGGGAGGGGTGTCTCGCCTTGCTGCACACGATTTTCTATGGCGTTCTGGTGGTCGGGGGGGTTTGCTTGCTCGCGCTCGTTGGGTTCGAGCTGGTGCACCGCCTCGTGCCCGCCTCCGCGCGCCAGCAACACAACGACGTGGCCGGCTTCATCTACGCGGCGCTCGGTGTGATCTACGCCGTGCTACTGGCGCTCGTGGTGATCGCCGTGTGGGAGGAGTACGGGGCGGCAAGCGACACCGTCGAGAGGGAGGCCAACGCCGCGGCCGACATCTACTGGCTGGCCGACCAGCTTCCGGAGGACCGGGGCAACGCCGTGCAGGAGCTCGTCCACTCCTACGTCGAGGAGGTGGTCTATACGGAGTGGCCGCTGATGCAGCGCAGGGAACAGCCCCCGCTGGAGCGGGAGGGAGATGCCCCGACCGGCTGGTCCATCATCGACGACATCAGGCATAACATACAGGGTTTCGAGGTGCGCACGCAATCCGAGGAACAGCTCTACGCCGAGGGGCTCGACCAGGTCGACACCCTCTCCGACGCCAGGAGGATGCGCCTGGTCGCCTCTGAGGAGGGGGTGCCCGGAGTGCTCTGGTCGGTCCTGATCTTCGGGGGCATAGCGGCGGTCAGCTTTACCTACCTCTTCGGCCTGGAGAGCACCTGGGCGCACAGGCTCATGGTGGTAACCCTGGCGGCTGTGATAGGGCTCGTGCTCTTCACCGTGAGCGCCCTGGGACACCCTTTCGCGGGGGGTGCCCGCATCGGCACGGAGGCGTTCGAGCTCATCCTGGAGAGGTTCGAGACCAGCAAACTAAGCGACCTCTGACAACCCCGGCAGGGGCGGGTTTGACCACGCCCGCTCGAACCCCGCCCTTTACACCCTTCCCAGGCGCATGTAGAGCGGGAAATGGAGATCCCGTTTCTGTCGCGGGTCTCCCCACGCCCTCGCCAGGTCGTCCTCGATCAGGCGCGTGGGGCTTTCGTGGTTGGTCTCGCGGTACTTGACTGAGGATGACCACGTCTCGAAGTAGCCCAGAAGGTCTCGCATGTCCCACGTCATGTCCGTCCGGA
>DASUPX010000233.1:0-11516 GCA_036280905.1 Rubrobacter sp.
CACAAGGACGAGTGGGTCGACGAGGACGAGCTCTTCGCCGCCTGCCGGCTCTACGCAGCAACGGCCATGTACTACGCCTACGGGGAGGAAGCCCATGTATGACTACCGCTCCATGTTCGATCTCGACGGCAAGAGCGCGCTCGTCGTCGGTGCCGGAAGCGGCATCGGCGAGGCAAGCGCCCAGGGCCTCGCCGCCTTCGGGGCAAGCGTCGTGTGCGCGGATATGAACGGCGAGGCCGCCCGGAATACTGCCGAGGAGATCAGCTCGGGGGGCGGCGCGGCAGAAGCCCTCGAGCTCGACATGACGGACCCCCGGAGTGTGGATGCGGCCGTCGAGCGGGTGGGGACCCCCGATGTGCTCGTCAGCACGCCCAGCCTCAACGTAAGAAAACCCGTGCTGGAGATCACCGACGAGGAGTTCGACAGGATAATAGACCTGAACCTCAAGGGAACGTTCCGCCTGATCCGCAACTTCGGGCGCGGCATGGCCGAGCGCGGCTCCGGCAGCATAATCGCCTTCTCAAGCATCCGCGGGCAGGTCGTCGAGCCGGGACAGGGCATCTACGCCGCAACCAAGGCCGGAACGGTTCAGATGCTGAGGGCCCTCGCCTCCGAGGTAGGGCCGCGCGGCGTCAGGGTGAACGCCATAGCGCCCGGCGTCGTCGAGACGCCGCTTACAGCCCAGATCAAAGACTCCCCCGACTGGTACGACTCTTACGCCGCCAAGAGCATTCTCGGCCGCTGGGCCCAGCCGCACGAGATGGTCGGCATGGTCGTCTACCTCGCCTCGGAGGCTAGCTCCTACGTCACGGGCGGCTTCATGCTCGTTGACGGCGGCTGGACCGCCGCCGACGGACGATTCACCCCGCCACTGTAGGGCTATTAGCCATCAGCGGTCAGCTATCAGCGTTCAGCTTTCGGCTTGCAATCTGCTCCTTGCGTTTGACAGGATGCGCACTCGCGCAGATACTAGCTGACCCCAGCACATAGCCTGGCCGACGGCGGGTACCACGAGAGAAGGAGAGAGCATGGCGACGGGTTCGGGAGACGAGGGACGGGGCTCCATATTCCGGTTCGACACCAGGCAGATCGTGGTGGCCGGCATAATCGGTGGCATCGCGCTCTTTCTCGGGTTCACGCGGTTGGGCCTGATCCCGGTGCCCATACCGCTTATCGGGAACGCCACGATCATGCACATACCGGCGATCGTTGGCGGGGTGCTCGAGGGTCCCATAGTAGGGCTGCTGGCCGGCGCGATCTTCGGCGTGTTCTCTTTTCTGCAGGCGGATAACCCCGTGTTCCTGAACCCCGTCGTCGCGATCGTGCCGCGCCTGTTTATCGGGGTGGTGGCGTGGGCCGTCTTCGTTGCCCTCAAGCGCTGGAGCGTGGACCTCGCCGCCGTCGTGGCCGGGTTGCTCGGCTCCTTCGCCAACACGGTTGGGGTTCTGGGTCTCGCCATATTGTTCGGTTTGCTGCCGGTGGCCGTCATCCCGGCCATCTTGCCGCAGGCTATAGCCGAGGCCGTTCTGGCCGCCGTGGTCACCCTCGTCATAGTGAGGGGCGTGATGCTCTTCCGCAGCGGCAGGACGACAGCCCCGGAGACCGGATCAGATGAGGAACGTCGCTACTAGAGCGATTCTCTGGGAGAGAGCGAACCTGAGGTGAGTAAAGGCAACAGGCAACAGGATGAATGACCTTAAGCCCGAAACCTGTAGACTTCTTCGTGACTCACCCCCAACGAGAACCGTTATAGTTGCGGTGCGGCGCCTTGATCGAGCTAGATAACCTCTCGTTCACCTACAGGACGGCGGAGGCCGACGCGGTACCCGCGCTCGGGGGGGTGAACCTGAAGATAGAGTCGGGCCAGCTCGTCGCCATCATCGGCCACAACGGCTCTGGCAAGAGCACGCTCGTCAAGCTGCTCACGGCTGTGCTGTACCCCACGGAGGGTGAGATCCGCATAGACGGTGTGCCGGTGGACAGAGACCACCAGTGGGACATCCGACGCAAGGTCTCCGTCGTGTTCCAGGACCCGGACGACCAGCTCGTCATGAACCGCGTTGTGGACGATGTGGCCTTCGGACCCGAGAACCTGGGGTTGCCGCGGGATGAGATCTCGGAGCGGGTCAGGTCGTCGCTCGAGATGCTTGGCCTCGAAGAGATCGGCGGGCGCCTCATAGAAGACCTCTCGCCCGGGCAGAAGCAGAGGGTCGCCATAGCCGGCGCCCTGGCCATGCGCCCCAGGTTCCTCCTCCTTGACGAGCCGACCTCGCTCTTGCCGGTCCCCGTAGCGCGGCGTCTTATCTCCATGGTCACGAACCTGAGCCGCAAGGAGGGCACGGGCGTCCTGCACGTCACCCACTCCATGTACGAGGCCGTCCTCTTCGAGAGGGTCGTGGTGATGGACGAGGGACGCGTGATCCTGGACGGAACCCCGGCCGAGGTGTTCGCGAACGTGGACAGGCTCAGGGAGGTAGGACTCGACGTGCCCCTGGCTGCGAGCCTCGCCCACCGTCTGCGGGCCCGCGGCATCCCCCTGGAAGGCGACATCCTGAGCATAGAGGACCTCCGCACCGCACTCTCCGTGGCCGCAGACCCCTCGCCATCGGGCTGATGCAAGCGGACGGACAGACCCCGATCCTGGAACTCAAAGAGTTCTCCCACACGTACCTCGACGGCACCCCGAGGGCGAGCGAAGGCGTAAGGGATGTCTCTTTCAAGATAGGAGCCGGCGAGCGTGTTGGCATCGTCGGCGCCACACAATCAGGTAAATCCACGGTCGTCGACTCCTTCGCCCACCTCCTCCGCCTCAGGCCCGGACAAGTCTTCTACAGGGGCGAGGACGTTGCAGCCCCCGGCTACGACAGGGCCAGGCTGCGGCGCGAGGTGGGCATCGTCTTCCAGCAGCCCGAGTCCCAGATCATCGAGGACGTGGTAGGCGCCGACGTCGCCTTCGGGCCGACCGCCGCTGGTCTCCCCGCCGCCGAGACCAGGGAGCGCGTCGAGGAGAGCCTGAACACGCTCGGGCTCTCCTACCCCGAATACCGCCTTCGCTACGTGCACGCCCTCTCAGGCGGTCAGCGGCGACGCGTCGCCATAGCCGGGGTGCTCGCCATGCACACGCCCGTGCTCGTCCTCGACGAGCCCATGGCAGGGCTCGACCCGCGCGGCCGGAAAGAGCTTCTCGACCTTCTCGTCAGGCTGCAGAAGGACCGGGACCTCACGCTCATCGTCTGCTCCGCAAGCCTCACCGACGCCAGCCTCCTGTGCGACCGCTTCATCGTCCTGGACAGGGGCTCCGTCGTCCTCGACGGCCCAGCCCGCGAGGTCCTGCGCGACGCCGACCGCCTCGCCGAGCTAGACATCACCCTGCCAGAACCTGTCGTCGGCGCCCGCGAGATGCAGAAGCTCTTCCCAGACTTCCCGACCGACCTGCTGACAGAGGACGAGTTAGAGGCCGAGCTGCTGAAGAGGCTAGGGAGCTTTTCGGATGGAGCGAACTAGGATGAGTCGAGGCATCAGGCACCAGGCATCAGGCATCAGCAAAATCACCCGGAAGCCTTCTCCTGCCCGATGCCCATCCCTATCGGGAACCACCGTGGGAGCAGCCTGATGCTCGAGCTGCAGCGAAACGTGATCTTCGGCCAGTTCGTCGACACGGGCTCGTTCATCCACCGCATGGACGCGCGCGTAAAGATCGCCGCCACGGTCGTTTTCATCATCGCCTCGTTCTTCGTGGGCAGTTTCCTCGGCTTCGCGGTCCTCCTGCCGCTGCTCGTCGCCATAGGCCTGGTCTCCAGGATACCCATCGGGTACGTGCTAAGGGGCTCGCGCCTCTTCATCGCCTTCCTCATCTTCATCCTGATCTTCCAGGTGCTCTTCTACCCCGGAGACGTGCCCGAGTCGGACTACTTCTGGCACTGGGGGATACTCTCCATCTCCAGGGAAGGCCTGTACGCGGCGGGGATCATCGCGGCACGGGTCATCCTCCTCTACTACGTCATTACCATGCTCATGCTGACGACCTCGCTCGTAGACCTCACCAACGGCCTGGAGCTGATCCTGAGCCCCCTCCAGCGCCTCAGGGTACCCGTCAACGAGCTGGTCCTGGTCTTCGTAATAGCCATAAAATTCGTCCCCGTCTTTATCGAGGAGATGGAGCGCCTGGCCCGCGCCCAGACCGCCAGGGGCGTCCCTTTCGACGAAGGCGGCGCCATAACCCGGGCACGCCGCATAGGTCGTCTGCTCGTCCCCATCTTCATCAGCGGCTTCGCCCGCGCCGACACCCTCACGGTAGCCATGAATACCCGCAGCTACCGTGGCGGACGCGGCAGGACCAAGTTCCGCCAGATGCAAGCCAGGCCATCAGACTGGCTAGTTCTTGCGCTGGTTATCGCCTGCACCATCGCAGCGTGGATGGTGTAGAGCACGCTCGGCCTTGCGGCCTCGCTTGTCGGCAACGTTTCGCCCAGCTTCGCCTGGCTCGCTTTCGGCCAGATCCCGTTGCGGCCTGCCCCTTACCTGCAGGATAGATCGATACGTAGGAAGGCTCCACACCTGGCTCATCGTTACGGCGAGAGACGACTGGCTGAAAGCGACCGAAGGGAGCGAGCTGAAAGTGGAGGCCCGAAGGGCCCTAACGTGCTGACAAGCGAGGCCGCAAGGCCGAGCGTGCTGAGGAGCGCAGGCGTTAGCCGGAGCGTGCTCTAGATCGTCTCCCTGCGGCGGCTCAACTGGCCGTATGGGTGGCCGGTGTGCAGGCGCTCCATCGAGCTTATGGCCGCTATCCTCTCCAGCGCCAGGGTGTCAGCGGCGACGTTGGTGGGGACGCCGTCGCGGCGGGAGATAGCGATGATGCTGCGTATGCTCTCTTCTATTCGCCTGACGCGCTTTACGGCGCGGCGTTCGTTGTAGCCTTCGAGCTCGTCCGCCACGTTGATGAGGCCGCCGGCGTTTATGACGTAGTCGGGGGCGTAGAGGATGCCGCGCTCCGCCAGCGCCTCGCCGTGGTACGACTCCGCCAGCACGTTGTTGGCGCTCCCGGCGACGATGCTGCATCGAAGCCGTGGGATGGTCGCGTCGTCCAGAACCGCGCCGAGGGCACAAGGGGCGAAGATGTCGCAGGGGATGGTCAGGATCTCTTCCGGAGCCACCGGCTTGACGCCGAACTCCCTGACCACCCTCCGCAGGGCCCGATCGTTCACGTCCGTCGCCATGATGCTTGCCCCGTTCTCGTGCAGCAGTCGGCACAGGTGGTAGCCGACGTGCCCGGTGCCCTGCACGGCGACCACCCGACCTTCCAGCGCGGTGGTCCCGAAGACCTCCTCGGCGCAGGCACGCATGCCATGCAGCACGCCGAGGGCGGTGAGGGGGGATGGGTCGCCCGAGCCGCCGCGGGTCACGTCGACGCCGACCACGTGCGAGGTCTCGACCCTGATGAAGTTCGCGTCTTCCGTCGAGGTGCCGAGGTCCTCGGCCACGATGTAGCGTCCACCCAAGGTCTCGATGTAGCGTCCGAAGGAGCGGAACAACGCCTCGGATTTGTCGGTGTGCGGGTCGCCGATAATCACGGACTTCCCGCCCCCGAGGTTCAGGCCGCTCGCGGCTGCCTTGTAGGTCATTCCCCTCGCCAGGCGTAGTACGTCCAACATGGCTTCATCTTCCGAGGCGTAGGGATACATCCTGCAGCCGCCAAGAGCGGGGCCAAGCGTGGTGTCATGAATGGCGATGATGGCCCGCAGGCCGGTTGCCTTGTCGTGGCAGAAGACGAGCTGCTCGTAGCGGTACTCCGCCAGCTTCTCGAAGACTTCCATTCGCCTCTCCTTTCCCCCATCCCCGGTTTTTCGTCCGGGATTACATTCTACTATCCCCGCCACTTCCGGCTCCCCCGAGCGGTCTTTCGCAGGGTGAGTCTGGAGTGCGTGAAGGCAACAAGCAACAGTCATCAGGACTTTTCCTGAAGCCTGAAACCCGTAGCCTGAAGCCTCCTCTCCAGCGGCACCTTCTTTTCCAGAATCGCCATAAAGGGGAACTTCGTGCGTGCTAGAATGCGCCTCTATGCAATCCGAGAGGCTTGGCGAGGACACCACCGCCGGAAAGATCGAGGGGCTTGAGAAGCTGCGGGATGCCGCGGCGCACCCGGCCCCGGAGACGGCTGTGGAGCGGCAGCGCGAGAGGGGCAAGCTGACAGCCCGTGAGCGCGTCGAGCTGCTGCTTGATGGGGGCACCTTCGTGGAGTTGGACCGCTACAGGGTTCACCGCTCCCACAATTTCGGGCTCGAGGACAACAAGCCGCTGGGTGATGGGGTCATCACCGGCTACGGCGAGGTCTCAGGGCGCAAGGTCTGCGTCTTCAGCCAGGACTTCACGGTCTTCGGCGGCTCGCTCGGGGAGGTGTACGCGGAGAAGATCTGCAAGGTTATGGACCTCGCGCTCTCTACGGGATGCCCCATCATCGGCATCAACGACTCTGGAGGGGCCAGGATCCAGGAGGGCGTCGTCTCCCTGGCCGGCTACGCCGACATCTTTCACCGCAACGTGCTTGCCTCCGGGGTAATACCCCAGATCTCTGTGGTCGTCGGCCCGTGCGCGGGCGGCGCGGTCTACTCGCCGGCCATAACGGACTTCGTCTTTATGGTCGAGGAGACGAGCCACATGTTCATCACCGGCCCCGACGTGATAAAGAGCGTCACAGGGGAGGATGTGACCTTCGAGGACCTGGGAGGAGCCGCAACCCACAATACCCGTTCTGGCGTGGCACACTTCTCGGCCCCCGACGAGGAGATCTGCTTCGACGACGTGCGCTACCTGCTCTCGTTCCTGCCCGAGAACAACCTGGAGAGCGCTCCCTACTTCCGTCCTACGGACAACCCCGAACGCAAAGACGAGGACCTGGCCGCCCTTATACCGGACTCCCCCCAGCGCCCCTACGATATTCGCGGCGCCATAGGCGGCGTCGTCGATGACGGGGAGTTCTTCGAAGTTCAGGAAGGCTGGGCCCAGAACCTCGTGGTCGGCTTCGCCAGGCTGGACGGGCGTGCCATAGGCGTGGTCGGAAACCAGCCGTCCGTGCTCGCTGGTACGCTCGACATAGACGCGAGCGTGAAGGGTGCGCGGTTCGTCCGCTTCTGTGACGCCTTCAACATTCCCCTCCTCACGTTCGTGGACGTGCCGGGGTTCATGCCTGGAACCGACCAGGAGTGGGGTGGGATCATCCGCCATGGGGCCAAGCTTCTTTACGCTTTCTCCGAGGCCACGGTGCCCAAGATGACGGTCATAACCAGGAAGGCCTACGGTGGTGCCTACGACGTCATGTGCTCCAAGCACATCGGTGCAGACGTCAACGTCTCGTGGCCGACGGGGGAGATCGCCGTCATGGGAGCGCCGGCGGCCGTCGGCATAATCTTCAGGCGTGAGATCTCCACCGCCGAAGACCCCGAAGCCAGGCGCACGGAGCTCATCGAGAGCTACGAGCAGCAGTTCAACAACCCAATGGTCGCCGCCGAGATGGGCTTCATCGACGACGTCATAGACCCACGCGAGACACGACCGTACCTGATCAAAGCTCTCCAGATGATCCGTACCAAGCGCCCCGATAGGCCACCCCGTAAACACGGAAATATCCCACTTTGAGAGCTACTAGCTATCAGCTGTCAGCTGTCGGCCAGATTCAACCCACCCCGACCCCGGAAGAGGCGGCTGCGATCATGGCCGCGCTGGGATCGTTTGATGGGGAGCGGGAAGAGATGACCTCTTTGAAACGTAGCCGGTGGCGGTTGGCCGGGCTTCTGGGGCACGAGGTCGAGCCGGGGATGAAGCTGGAGGGCTCGCTGTGGGCCTACTCCAGGTGGGAGGGCATCACCTAGGTGTTCGGCAAGGTTCTTATCGCCAACCGGGGTGAGATCTGCGTGCGCATCGTCCGCGCCCTGCGCGAGATGGGCATCTCGAGCGTCGCCGTCTACTCGGACGCGGACAGGGACGCCCTGCACGCGCGAATCGCCGATGAGGCCTACCACGTCGGCCCGACGCTGGCCAGCGAGAGCTACCTGAACGTGGGGCGCCTGATCGAGGTCGCCAGGGAGAGCGGGGCCGAGGCGGTCCACCCCGGATACGGCTTCCTGGCCGAGAGCGCCCCCTTCGCGCGGGCGGTGGAGGAGGCCGGCCTGGTCTGGATCGGCCCCCACCCCGGGGCCATCGAGGCTATGGGGAGCAAGGTGGAGTCGCGCCGAATTATGGCGCAGGCCAACGTACCTATGGTTCCCGGAACGGAAGACCCCATCGCGGCCGCCAAAGAGGTACGCCTCTTCGGCGAGGAGCATGGCTTCCCCGTGGCTGTGAAGGCCTCGGCGGGTGGGGGCGGCAAGGGCTTCGCCGTGGCCGTCGACCATTCCGAGGCCGAGAACGCGTTCGCGCGGGCGAGCAGGGAGGGCGAGGCGTACTTCGGTGACGGCTCGGTCTACGTCGAGAAGTACCTCCGGGCCCCCCGCCACGTCGAGATACAGGTCGTGCGGGACAAACTCGGCAACGCGGCCCACCTCGGGGAGAGGGACTGCTCCATCCAACGCCGCCACCAGAAGCTTCTCGAGGAGTGCCCGAGCCCCGCCATAGACCAGCGAATGAGGGAAGACATGGGCCGGGCAGCCCTCGCCGCCGCCGAGGCCGTCGACTACGACAACGTCGGCACCGTGGAGTTCCTGGTCGAGAACGGCGAGAACGGGGACGGCTTCTACTTTCTGGAGATGAACACCCGCGTCCAGGTCGAGCACCCCGTGACGGAGGAGGTTACGGGCATAGACATCGTAAAGACGGGCATCCGCATAGCCGCCGGTGAGCCGCTTCCCTTCTCGCAAAGAGACGTTGCCTGGCGGGGTCACGCCATCGAGGTACGGCTGAACGCGGAGGACCCCGCGCGCGACTTCGCCCCGAGCCCGGGCGCCGTGACCGTCTACGAGGAGCCCGGCGGTCCCGGGGTGCGGGTAGACTCCTCGCTGCGTGGCCCCGGGCTGGTGGCCGAATCCTACGACCCCCTTTTCGCCAAGCTCATCGTCAGGGGGGGCGACAGGGAGGAGGCGCTCGCCCGGCTGGGGCGTGCGCTCGCGGAGTTCGGGGTGGAGGGCATATACACGACGCTGCCCTTCTTCCGTGCGATCCTCTCCGACGAGGCCTTCGTCTCGGGCGACTACTCGACGGGCTTCGTCGCCGAGAGGATGGGTCTGCTGGAGATAGAGCCAACGCCCCCGGCCGAGCCTGCCACGGATCGGGAGACCTCTACTCGCGAGGTAGCGGTCGAGGTGAACGGGAAGCTGTTCAGGGTGAAGGTGTTCGGGGAGGAGAACTCCCACGGCCCGGCCGGGCCCCCGCGGCGCAGGCAGGGTGAGACGCGCAGGGCCTCGGCGAGTGGTGGCGCCATCGCGGCACCGATGCAGGGAACCATCGTCAGGGTGCTCGTGGAGGTGGGGCAGGAGGTGGAGGCGGACGAGCCCGTGTGCATCCTGGAAGCCATGAAGATGGAGAGCGAGGTCCGCTCCCAGAAGGCCGGCACCGTCTCTGAGGTCCGCGTCGAGTCCGGCCAGACCGTGAGGTCCGGGGATCCCCTGGTCCTGGTGGAGTAGGTACTCACCTTGGCAGAACACGCCGCCGAGTACGAGTGGCACGGCGAGGGCGAGGAGGCGGAGATCTTCCTCTACGCCCCCGACGATGCGGTCTTCGAACGCGTCCTTCCAGCCGCCCGGCTCCCAGGTGTCCAGAGCCCCGTCTACGCGGCGGCCTCGCCAGAGGGCTTTGGATGGGCGACCACCTCTTCCTCGCACGTGGCCCCCGACTTACTCTCCCTTCCCGCGCGCGGCCTGCTCCTCGTCGCGGGCACGAGATCTGAGAACCTGCGCGAGGATGCGCGGGAGCTGGCGAACAGGATACAGCGCGACCTTCCGGAGGTAGGCTCACGCCTGCCCTCCCTGAACGAGGCCGGGGTCGGCAGGCTCTGTGGGTCGGGCGCGAGCGCGGCAGCAGAAGACGGCCTCATCGAAGAAGACGACCTGGACTTCCTGGACGCCCTGCCCGGCGACGCCGATGCCCTGGGTCGAAGGGCGCTCTCCGCCGGTCCCCGCGACTGGCAGGAGGCGGCCGTACCAGAACTACGCGTGGTGTCCGAGGTCTTCGACACCGAGGGTGCGGATAGCCTGGGGCTCGAGCCTGGGTCCCTGGCCATCTCTATCCGGGTCGGTGGGGGAGACCTGGGCCGGCTCGCCCTCTCCGCCCACGCAGAGCGGCTTCGGGCGGGCCCCGAGGACTTCGGGGAGGGGAGGGATCTCCCCTCAGCCCCAACCGAGAGCGGGGAGGCGCAAGACCTCCTCGCGGCGCTGTACGCTTCATCCAACTTCGCCGACGCCCGGGCCGCCAGGACCGTGTGGGCGTTGCGCCGCCTGCTGGACGTCGCAACGGGGGGGCTGGAGATCAGGGCCACCTGGAGGATGGGTGGGGTAGAGGAGCGGGACGGGCTGCTGGTACATCGCAGGGCGCTCACCCTTCTCGGGGAGGGGGATGCGCTCGTCTGCGGCCGATACGCTGCATTCGGAACGGGTAACATGTCCTCGAGCGCGCCACCTTTCGGGATCCCCGAGGCAGAAGACGGATGGCCGTGGGAAGAGGCCGGGCTGGTGGAGCGCCTGGCGGCGTTGGACCCCCCGGAGGGCTGAGGTTGGACCTTTTGATGGTAAGGGACCGTAATACGGGCCGCTTCGTCTATACCGAGCGGCTGGAACGCCGGGCCGGCGAGACCTCCTGGGAGTACGTCAGGCGCAGCGTCAGGAGGGAGTCCCGCATCCGCACCCGCTTCCACGGTGGCACCATGCAGGTCATCGTCGGCTGGAACGTAGACTCGGTCGAGGAGTTCCTACGCTCGCACCCCGAATACCGCATCGACGGTGTGTCCCAGTCAGAAGGACGAGACGACAGCAGCAAAGGAGACGGCGTTTAGCGGTGAGGTCCTGGACAAGTTCTCCCAACTGATAACCACCGCGCTTGGCCTCGTGGCCGCCCTTGCCTGGAACACCGCCATCCAGAACCTCTTCGACCGAATCTTTGGCAAAGCCGGAGCCGCTCTGGCCGGACAGGTCCTCTACGCCACCCTGATAACCTTCGTGGTCATCTTCGCCACCATAGCCGTAAGCCGGGCCGCCGAACGGGCCAAGAAACAAGAAGCAGAACAACAAACCGAAACCAACCCGGGCTAGGCTCCATTACAAACCCGCGTGTGCACGTTGGGTTGCACCCGGATGCACTGTAGGGGCGGTTCGCGAAACGCCCAACAAAGAGACGTCCACCCATGAGAGACATCAAGAACAACGCGGTTGGCGCCATGTCACGCGACACCATAAAAGGCGAAGAAGCCGCCCCAGGCTCCAACTCCAAACCCGAAGCCTGAAGCCTAGGCCCGGAGGGCCTTCACTTGAAATCTTCAGGCGAGACGCGGTTCATCCAATCCTTGAACTTGTCCACGACCTCTTCTTCGGGCGCCT
>DASUPX010000234.1:0-9421 GCA_036280905.1 Rubrobacter sp.
GTAGAGCGACATCGCCTCGACCCCCAGCTCGGCCCCAAGCTTCCGCATCGAAAGCGCCTCCAGGCCCTCGCTGTCCACGTACCGTACCGCCGCCTCCAGAATGGTCCGCCTGTCCAGCGGCCGCCTTCTCTCCGTTACCACAAGGGAACCTCCATCCACCAGAAACCTTGACAGCTTACAGCATAAGCCTTAAGCTTACGACGTATACTTACAGTGTAAGTAAAGCAGAGAAAAGGGGTGATGAGGTGAAGGTGAGCAGGAAAGACATGAGGTGGGCGATCTCGGAGGGGCTCATTTCCGAGGCCCAGGCGGAGGACCTCTGGCTAGCGCTCCAGGGGCGTGGGGTGGATCGTCCGCGGTTCGACCTTCCGCACGTCGCCTACTACTTCGGGGCGCTGGTCGTTATCTCGGCCATGACCTGGTTCATGACCCTTGGTTGGGAGAGGTTTGGCGGTGGGGGGATGCTTGCGATCTCCCTCGCCTACGCGCTCGTTTTTGTGGTCGCTGGCGCTTTGCTGTGGCGCGAGAGTGGTCTGAGGGTCCCTGGCGGGCTCCTCCTTACGGCGGCCGTGTGCATGACGCCCCTCGCCGTCTACGGCTTCGAGACCATGACGGGGGCGTGGTTGCAGGGGGTGCCCGGGGATTACGCGGATTTCTACTCGTACATCAAGGGTGCATGGTTCCCCATGGAGGTAGCAACGATCTTCGCCGGCCTCGTCGCGCTCCGGTTCTTCCGGTTCCCGTTCTTGACCGCGCCTATCGCCTTCGCGCTGTGGTTCATGTCCATGGACTTGACGCCGCTCATCTACGGCGAGCACTACTACGAGGCGCAGGGCTATCAGGTCGTATCCCTCGTCTTCGGTCTGGTCGTGCTGGTCGGCGCGTACGTGGTGGACCGGCGTACGGAGGAGGACTACGCGTTCTGGGGTTACCTGTTCGGGATGTTCGCCTTCTGGGGAGGTCTCACCCTTCTGGAGGGGGGTAGCGAGCTTGCCTGGTTCTTCTATGGTCTCATCAACGCGGGCCTCATCGTGCTCTCCGTGCTATTGCAGCGGCGGGTCTTCGTCGTATTCGGCGCGGTGGGGGTGTTCGGTTACCTGGGACATCTCGCCTGGGAGATCTTCGAGGATTCGCTCCTCTTTCCGTTCGCCCTCTCGGCGGCCGGGCTCACCATCATCGCCCTCGGTGTTCTCTACGCGAAGAACCGTGACAGGATCGAGGACACCATAATGCGCACGATCCCAGCCGGCGTCAGACGCCTTCTCCCCGTAGAACGAGGGGCGTAACACCCTCGTAGGGGCGGTTCGCGAACCGCCCCTACAGGTTTGGGGGGGACACGGGCCGGGATCTTATTCGTAGAGGCCGGCTCTTCTCTTCTGCTCTTCGAAGGTGTTCTTGATCCTGCGGGCATCCGGGAGGGCCATACGGCTCAGCCTGTAGACGCGCCCGGTGTTGGTCTCTATCGTGAGCGTGACGTTGACCAGGCCCCTGATGCCGATCAGGGCCACGTCGCGCAGGCCTATGCTCTCCACGTTCTGGGACCGCCAGCCGGACTTTATGTCGATTCGGTCGGCGTAGACGGCCACGATCGTGTTGTTGTGGCCGGTGGCCTGCGTTATAGGTCCTTCCAAGCTGCCCTCCGTACCGCTCGCGGTCCGTGACCAGCATACAAGACTGCGCCACGAATGTTGTCGGGTCGACGTGAAAAAGCACCGGTCGGAGGAGATCCGACCGGTGCAGATATTGGTTACCTAGGCCGTGCTATCTACGGGGTCGGGGATGCTCCTGCTCCCGTTTCCGTTCTGGTAGTCGGTGGCGACCAGATCGGGGTACCCGAAGACGCCGTGTTCGTGGATATCGAGGCCGTCGAGCTCCTGCTCGGGCTTGACCCTGATGCCGATGGTCGCCTTCAGGACAGCGAAGACCGCCAGGGAGGCGACGAACACGAAGCCGCCGGCGGCCACGATACCGAGGGCCTGAATACCGAGCTGGTAGAGGCCGCCACCGTAGAACAGGCCGGGCTCGCCGACCGCGGCCAGGGCCGGGGTGGTGAACAGGCCGCAGGAGAGCGTTCCCCAGATACCGCCCATGCCGTGCGCGGCGATGGCGCCGAGGGGGTCGTCCACCCCGATCCTGTCCACGTACATGAGCGTCGCGTACATGATGATGCCGGCGACGAAGCCAATAACGATGGAGGCCCAGGGCGCGACGAAGGCGCACGGCGCCGTGATGGCGACGAGGGCTGCGATGGCGCCGTTGCCGCCCATCCCCACGTCGACGTGTCGCCTGTAGAGGTAGCTCATCCCCATCGCTCCCAGAACGCCAGCGGCCGCGGCCAGGTTGGTCGTGAGGGCGATGTCTGCGATGTCGGGGATGGCGGCCATCGTCGAGCCAGGGTTGAAGCCCCACCAGCCGATCCAGAGTATCAGGACGCCGAGAACGGCGAGCGGCATATTGTGCCCGGGGATGGTTACCGGACGTCCGTTGTCATCGTACTTGCCGAGGCGGGGTCCCAGGAGCAGGGTACCGGCGAGCGCGGCCATGGCTCCGGAGAGGTGGACCACCGTCGAGCCGGCGAAGTCCTGCATGCCCAGGTCCGTCAACCAGCCGCCGCCCCAGATCCAGTGCCCAACCATGGGGTAGATCAGGCCTGCGAAGACGACCGCGAAGACCACGTATACGGCGAACTTGGTCCGCTCCAGCATGGTGCCCCACACGATGGCGAGGGAGACCGCGCAGAAGGCGACCTGGAAGAGGAACTTGGCCGAGAGCGGGACCTGCGTCCAGGAGAGCCCCGCGTACACGTCGTTGACCTGCCCGTCGGGTACGGCGAGGAACCAGCCCTCCGTACCGACGAGCGCGTTGCCCGTGCCGAAGGCCAGCGCGAACCCGAAGGCCCAGAACAGCAGGGCGGCGATCGACAGGTTGACCAGGATCTTGGCGACCACGCTGCCGACGTTCTTCATCCGCGAGAACCCGACCTCCAGCATCGCGAACCCGGCCTGCATGAACAGAACCAGGACCGCGGCCACCATCACCCACACAGTGTCCATCGCCAGCGAGAGCTCCGCCGTGGAAGGACCTTTCTGGGCAAGAGCGAGCCCCGGCAACGCGAGCACGAATAAAAGTACCGCCGTAGATATCAACGTGAGCCGCCGCAAAAGCTTCCTCCTCTTCAGGGTATATACGTATGGAACATAGTCTAGGCAGCGAGTTCGGAAGGGTCTTTAGCCGAACGTATAAAGATGGAGCATCCTCAAGGGGGTGCCGTTGCGCTGGATGTACAAGGAAGGCTACAGGTTTCAGGCTACAGGTCTTGTCGAGAATGCACCTTTGTGGCGGTCGCCCGACGTTCTGACCGTGGAGACGCCACGGGTAGGGGTGCGGCTGACCCCAGGGTCGTGTCGGCGGCAGCCTTACCCGAAGCCTGAAACCTGTAGCCTGATGCCTATCGGTCCGAGAAGCTGGATGGGCGCTCCGGGACACGACCGAGAAGTTGCATGGCTTTTATGCCTAGCGTTAGACGTTCGCGGTCTGCGCTCTTGTCCACGTCGAGGCCCGTCAGTTCGCCCACGCGGTCCAGGCGGTAGCGGATGGTGTGTCGGTGGGCGAAGAGGTCTCCGGCAGTCTTTACGGTGGAGGCGTCGTTGCCGAGGTAGGTTATGAGGGTCTGGACCAGCTCCGTGCCGTAGCGGGAGTCGTAGTGGACTACGGGTTCCAGCGTCTCCCCGTAGAAGACCTCGAGCTCTTCGGGGTTCTCCTGCAGAACCCTGAAGAGAAGCTTGTATGTTCCGGTCTCGCTGAAGGTCGAGATGGAGGACGGGCCGTCTATACGGTGACCGATCTCCAGCGCCACGCCCGCCTCGGAGTATGCCTCGCGGAGTTGGGCGGGATCCCTCTTGTACCCGCCGATGCCGACGGAGACGGTCAGGTCGGGGAGAAGCCCTTTCACGTAGCGCTGCACACCCCTGGCCAGCAGTTGCGCTTTCTCCTGTAGCTCGCCGGCTTCATCTCCCTCGGCGAGGCCGAGAAACAGGATGACGTTGTCGGATCGTGGGCCGAGCAGAAAGTTCGAGAACTGCTGGCGGGTCTGCAGGCGCACGGCGTCGGCCAGGCGGCGCTTGAGCTCCTGTATGGCCGGCTCCTTCGGTCGGCGGCGGGCAAGGTAGTGGGCGAAGTCGTCTATGTCGACGACCATCACCATGGCGCCCCTGGAGAGGTCGGCGCCGAGGTAACGGGCGCGCTGCAAGAGGAGCTCGACGGAACCGTAATGGCCTCCGACCAGGTCGTCTACGAAGTCGCCGCGGAAGCCTAGCTCCGTTTCAAGACGAATGCGTTCCTTGCCCAACTCTGCCTCCAGAACGAGCCTCGCCCAGTACAGGAGGACCACGTCCTCCGGCGTCAGGTTGGCGCCGTCGAAGTCGATCCACAGGTATCCCGCCGGCGCCCTGGTGCCGATGGGGGTCCAGAACATCTCACCCTCCTGCACGCGCCAGCGCTCCACGGGTACGGAGAGGTAGCCGTCGGGGAGCCGGGCGTAGCGGTCGCGCCTCTCCCGGCGGGTCTCGTCGATGCTCTTGCTCCTCGAGGCCCGCAGGCCTTCCTCTTCGAGCGTCGCGTAGAGGCGGTTGCCATCCGGGTCACCTCCGGAGCCGGCGATCAGACGTCCTACTGGGTCCTCTATGACGACGGAGCGGCCTAGCATGCTGGAGATCTTGCCTGCCAGATCCTCGACCCTGGCCTCGCCCCCCGCGCCCTCCAGGAGCTCCCTGCCGGCGCCGTGGGAGAGCGAGAGCAATCCGTCGTCCTGGGTGAAGATCCCGAAGAGGCGCCTGAGTGGGACGTCGGGGGCGAGCAGGAACAGGCCGAGCCCCAGGTCAGCGGCCCACTCCACGGCCCCGGAATCGATCCCGTCCCTTCCCCGCAGGATGACGGCGGGGCAGCCGGCGGAGGCCACGGTCTTCAGGAAGACTTCGTCGAGCGTTTCGCGGTCCGTCACGGCCACTTCGTCCGCGGAGAGCCAGCCCTTCAGGGGCTCGTCGACGGCGAGCCCACGCACCCGCCTGGTAGCGTCCCCGGGCAGCGGGCAATCGGCCTCCAACTCCTCTAGAAGGATGCGGGAGAAGTCCTTGAGGATCACGGCACGCTCCGTTCGCAACATGGTGTAACCGACGCGTATCATTTTGGCCCCCCGGACCAAAAATCGCAAACGCACACACAGAGGGGCACCCCGCGGGTGGTAGAATCTTCGTCCTACGGAAACTGCTTCTTTGGGCTCCCGACAGGGGGCCGTATACTTGCTGGAAGCGTCTCGTAAAGAGGGGAGAAGAGAGATCGCGGACAACCAGATCGTCGTGCGCGGGGCGCGCGAACACAACCTCAAGGACATAACGGTCTCCCTGCCGCGCGACGTGATGGTGGTCGTGACCGGGCTTTCGGGAAGCGGCAAGTCCTCCCTGGCCTTCGACACCATCTACGCGGAGGGCCAGCGTCGCTATGTGGAGAGCCTCTCGGCGTACGCGAGGCAGTTCCTCGGCCAGATGGACAAGCCAGACGTGGACCACATCGACGGCCTCTCACCGGCCGTCTCCATCGACCAGAAGACCACCTCGAACAACCCGCGCTCCACCGTTGCGACGGTAACTGAGATCTACGACTACCTCCGCCTGCTGTATGCCCGAGCTGGCAGGCCGCACTGCCACGTCTGTGGTTTCCCCGTGGCTTCCTCCACGCCGCAGCAGATGGTCGAGAAGGTGCTGACGCTTCCGGAGAAGACACGCTTTCTCGTGCTCGCGCCCGTGGTGCGGGGGCGCAAGGGCGAGTACGGCAAGCAGCTCAACGAGTACGCCGAGCAGGGTTTCGCCCGCGTCCGGGTGGACGGGGAGGTCCACGAGCTACCCGTCGACCTTGGTCTGGACAAGAACTACAAGCACGATATCGAGGTCGTGGTCGACAGGCTCGTGATCCGGGAGGGCATAGAGCGCCGGCTAACGGACTCGGTGGAGACGGCCCTCAAGCTAGCCGAGGGGCTCGTCCAGGTCGAGACGGTGAGCCCCGATGGGGAGGGCGAGTCGATGCTCTTCTCCGAGAGCTTTACTTGCACGAACTGCGGCGCTTCGATCGCCGAGATACAGCCGCGCACGTTCTCGTTCAACAGCCCGCATGGGGCCTGCGATCGCTGCGATGGCCTCGGAAGCAGGCTTGAGATAGACCCGGCGCTCGTCGTTCCGAACGAGGACCTGAGCGTAAACGAGGGGGCCCTGGTGCCGTGGGCCAACTCGCAGACCGAGTACCACGCCAGCGTGCTCGGTGCGCTTGCCGAGAAGTACGGTATCGACATGAACGTTCCCTGGCGCGACATGCCAGGGGAGCAGAAGGACCTCATCCTGTTCGGCACGGACGAGGAGCGCATCTACGTCTCCTACCGAAACCGCTACAACCGTCGCCGGCAGTACATGACCCGCTTCGACGGCGTCGTCGGCAACCTGGAGCGCCGCTACGCCGAGACCGATTCGGAGTACAGGCGGGAGAAGATAGAAGAGTTCATGAGCCACGTTCCCTGCCCGAAGTGCAAGGGCGCCAGGCTCAGGCCCGAGGCGCTGGCCGTTACCGTCGGGGGCAAGAACGTCTCCGAGTTCACGGCGCTCTCCGTAACGGACGCGCAGCGCTTCTTCGACGACGTCGAGTTCACCACGCGGGAGTGGATCATCGGCGAGCGTGTGGTGAAGGAGATCCGCGAGCGCCTTGGTTTCCTCGTCGACGTGGGGCTTGGGTACCTTACCCTCAGCCGCTCCGCAGGAACCCTCTCGGGGGGTGAAGCGCAGAGGATCCGGCTCGCCTCGCAGGTCGGGAGCGGGCTCGTCGGCGTGCTGTACGTTCTGGACGAGCCCTCCATCGGGCTACACCAGCGGGACAACAGGCGGCTGCTGACCACCCTCGAAAAACTGCGCGATCTCGGCAACACGCTCGTGGTCGTGGAGCACGACGAGGAGACCATACGCGAGGCGGACTACGTCATCGACGTGGGGCCGGGGGCCGGGGTGCACGGCGGCGAGATCGTCGCCATCGGCGGTATCGAGGACATAGAGGCCGAGGAGCGTTCCGTGACGGGCGACTTCCTCTCTGGTCGCAGGCGCATAGAGCCACCCGAGGAACGTCGCGAGCCGACGGGGGCCGTGACGTTGCTCGGGGCTACGGAGCACAACCTCAAGGGTGTGGACGTGGAGTTCCCGCTCGGGGTGTTCACATGCATCACCGGTGTGTCTGGCTCGGGCAAGAGCACGCTCGTAAACGAGATCCTGTACAAAGCGCTGGCCAACGCCGTCAGCCGCGGCAAACATCGTCCCGGGCGGCACGCCGGCATCAGGGGCGTGGAGGATGTGGACAAGGTCATAGATATAGACCAGAGCCCGATAGGCAGGACGCCACGCTCCAACCCCGCCACCTACACAAAGGTCTTCGACCACATAAGGCAGCTCTTCGCCTCGACGCCGGAGGCCAAGATCCGGGGCTACAAGCCGGGACGATTCTCGTTCAACGTGAAGGGCGGCCGCTGCGAGGCGTGCCGGGGCGACGGCCAGATCCGCATCGAGATGCACTTCCTTCCCGACGTGTACGTCCCCTGCGAGGTCTGCAAAGGCCGCCGCTACAACAACGAGACCCTGCGTGCCACCTACAAGGGCAAGTCGATCTCCGAGGTGCTCGACATGACCGTGGAGGAGGCCTGCGAGTTCTTCGCCCCAGTGCCTGCCATCTCACGCCGCATGGACACCTTGAGGGACGTCGGACTCGGCTACGTCAGGCTGGGCCAGCCCGCGACCACGCTCTCCGGTGGCGAGGCCCAGAGGGTCAAACTGGCCAGCGAGCTCGGCAAGCGGGCGACGGGCAAGACCGTCTACATCCTGGATGAGCCAACGACGGGCCTACACTTCGCCGACGTGGAGAAGCTGCTCTCCATCCTGCACAGGCTCGTCGACGCCGGCAACACCGTCATAGTCATCGAGCACAACCTCGACGTGATACGTTCCGCCGACCACGTCATCGACCTCGGCCCGGAGGGTGGCGACGCCGGCGGCGAGATCGTCGCGACAGGCACCCCCGAAGACGTCGCAAACGTCGACGGATCCCACACCGGCCGCTTCCTGCGCGGCCTAATGCCCGAGGTCGTGGCCACGGGATAGCACAAACTCGATGTGGGGCGGGTTTCGAACTCCGCCCGGTCCGCGGGCCGACGGACGTTCCGGGTCAGGCGCCGTTTCCCTCGACGATCTCTTCCAGGGCGGAACCGGCGACGATGTTTTCGAGGCCCCGGATCACGACCGCGGAGTCCTCGATAAAGTCGGCGTAGGCCTCGTCGGCGCGGGAGCGGCGGTGGAGGGCCTCCAGGATGCGTCCCAGGCGGTTGATGCCCCATTCCATGTACTCGTCTTTGTAGAGGGCAACCCGCACCACGGCGTCCACGCTCAGGGGATCTAGGTTGCCACGCTCCAGGGTGGTGAACACGTAATCGTACTGTTCCAGGATGCCGTCGACCACGGGGCGTGCGTCGGGCATGTCCTCTCTCTCGAACATGAACACGTAGGTTCCTGCGATGATCTGGAGCGCCTTGTCCTGGTGAAAATAGCCGCCCTGGGCGTAGGCCTTTATCACCTCGAAGAGCTCCGTGAACCTCGTGGTGTCGGGCTCTGTCATGCTTGATCTCCTCCAGTTTTTGCCTGCGGGCCATTCTAACCGCCGGATGCGCTCCGACGCTACGGGAAGATGATCGAAACTGTTACCGAATATTTACCTGCCACCCTTTGAAACCGCGCCGGGCCCCTGATAGATTCAACAGCCGTGAGTGCGAACAGTGGAACACCGGTAGTCAATACGCCCCAGATCATGTCGGCCGGCATCGCGGCCACGGGAGCCTCCCTGGTGACCTCCAAGTTCGGGGTGGCCGGCACGCTGCTGGGCGCCGCCCTTACGGCCATGCTCGTCACGGGCTTGACGTCGATCCTGCGCGCGTACCTGGAGACGCTCTCGGGCCACGTGCGGGGGATGCCGAAGAAGCTGCGCACGCGGCGGGAGCAGCAGGGCGGGGCCACCATGCCGGGACGCCCCGACCTCAGGGACAACTTCGCGGGCAGGATGCGTGCCGCCCTCGGGTGGTTCTCCAACCTGCCGACCCTCCGACGGCGCTCAATCCTGATGAAAGGGTTTCTGGCCGCCGTCGTGGCCTTCCTGCTCTGCATGGGGTTAGTGTGGGGAACGGAGAAGGTGATCGGTAACAGCCTCTCCTGCGGCCTGTGGTCCGAATGCCCCTACGGTGCCACCCCGGGCATCCACCCCATGGGTTATGGTGGCACGGGCGCCAACTCCTCGTTCTCGGGCGGTTCCGCGGCCGGGACCGAAACCCCTAGCCTGGTTGACCGTGTGCGTC
>DASUPX010000235.1:0-14397 GCA_036280905.1 Rubrobacter sp.
CTCCGTCTGCCATCGTGCCGGTCAGCGTCCACTCGGACACGCCCATATTTCCACAGACCCAGTGTCGTCCATCACCGTAGTGAACGTCTGGTAGGCCCTCGAAACGCGTCGCCAGGGCCGCTCGTACGGCCTCTTTGCCCATGAAGCGCTGTCCCCAGGGCTCCGGCCCACGGGGCATGTCCAGCGAACAATCGTCCGCAAAGAACTCCATGATGGCATCCAGATCGTGGGCATTGAACGCGTCGGTGATGGCCTCCAGGGTTTCGACAGAGGCCGACTGCTGTTGAACCATGACACTACCTCCTTGAAGAACTCGTGCTCAACCGAGGCCGCCCTCCGGCCTGTAGGCCTCCAGTCGTCCCTTGACGGCGTTCAGGAACCGGAGGGCGGCTCCACCGTCGAGGATGCGGTGGTCGAAGGAGACCTCGAGGTTCATCATGCTTCGGATGGCGATGGCGTCGCCGATTACTACCGGGCGCTTGACTATCGCTTCGGCGGAGAGGATCGCCGCCTGCGGGTGGTTGATGATTGGCGTCGAGACCACGCTGCCCAGGGAGCCCGGGTTGTTGACGGTGAAGGTACCGCCCGAGACGTCGTTCGTGCCGAGCTCCCCGGCGCGGGCACGCTTTACGAGCGCGTCGATGCGGCGGGCCAGGCCGGTGATGTTCAGCTCGTCGGCGTCGGGAATGACGGGGACGATCAGGGCGTCTTCCAGGTCGACGGCGACGCCGATGTTTATGCGCTTTCTGAGGATGATACGGTCCCCATCCCACACCGAGTTGAGCATGGGGTTCTCCCGGAGGCTCTCGACGACGGCCCTCACTATGAACGGCAGGTAGGTGAGCTTCACGCCCTCGCGTTCCACGAAAGCGGCCTTCTCCCGCTCACGCAGCGCGACGAGCCCGCTCACGTCTACCTCGACCATGGTCCACGCGTGCGGGGCCTCGCGTTTGCTGGTGGCCATGCGGTTCGCTATGGCCCGCCGGATGCTCGTGAGGTCCTGGATGCCATCGCCCTCGTAGACGGCCGCGCGTTCCTCTCCTTCGATTCGCTGGAGCATTGGCCCTTCGGTCACCGAGCCGCGTGCGGCGCCGCTTCGCTCTATATAGCCTTCGATATCCTTTCGGGTTACGCGTCCTCCCGTGCCGGAGCCGGGGATATCCGCAATCTTCACGTCGTGCTCTGCGGCGAGGCGTCGGACCACCGGTGAGGAGCGCGTCCGGCGCAGCGTCGCGGCGTCTTTCACCTCGCCGCGCCCGTTGCCCTCGCTGCGTGGTGCGAGGGCCACCGGGTCGAGTTCTTCCGCTGCGGGACGGGCTACAGTCTCCGCGGTAGGGAACTCGTCCGCGAGGGCTACCCTCTCCTTTCCTGGGGCATCATCGTCGGCTACCAGGACGATCTCGGTTCCCACGTCGACCGTGGTGCCCTCCGGGACGAGGAGGCTCTCGATCTTGCCGGCCACGGGCGAGGGTAGCTCGGCGTTAACCTTGTCCGTATCTACCTCGGCGAGGGGCTCGTCGATCTCCACCACCTCACCTTCGGCCTTCAGCCAGCGGGTTATCGTGCCCTCAGTCACGCTCTCGCCCAGTTGCGGCATCGTCACCGGTTTGGCCACGGCTCCTCCTGTTTTTACGGTTTGATCGCCCTGGTAGCCACGTAGGTGGGCATGTAGGCGGCGATCGGGTCGTCGCGGTGGCGGTCTTCGTAGAGGCCGGAGATCAGGAACCCGGCCTCTACCTGGCCGCCGATCTGCTCCTCCAGGGTGTGGCTGAACTCGAGCGGCTCCCCCCGCTCCATCTGTTGCTGGAGATCTTCTACGCTCTTGCTCGTGGCGTCGGCGTACGGAAGGCTGTACCTGACCCTGACCTCGCCCGTATCATCGGCGAGCTCGAGGTCGAAGACGTAGACGACGGGGTTCAGGAAACCGGCGAGCAGGGCTCCACCGCTTCGAAGCACCCTGAACGCCTCTTTCCAGACGGGCCTGACCTCGGGCACGAACAGGTTGGAGACGGGGTGGAAGACGAGGTCGAAGCTCTCGTCGGCGAAGGCTGAGAGGTCCCTCATATCCCCCTGGAGGGTCTCGAGATCCAGGGCCTCCCTCTCGGCTACGAACCTGTCCTGCGCCAGTTGCCCGGGCGAGTTGTCGAGCACGGAAACTCTGGCCCCGGCGGCCGCGAAGATCGGGGCCTGCTGTCCCCCGCCCGAGGCGAGACAGAGAACGTCGGCGCCAGCCATCTCGGGAAACCAGGCCCGCGGGACCGGCTTCGTCTCCGTGAGCAAGACCTCCCACTCCCCACGGCGGGCTGCCCGTATTACCTCGGGGCCGACGGGGACGGTCCACGGGTTCCCGCTCTCGACCTGCCTGTCCCAGGCCTCGCGGTTGTACCCTGGTACGTCCATCCTAGTAGCGGGCCAACTCCATCATGGCCCCTTCTATCTCCTCCGCCGAGGGCAGAAACCCGTCCAGCATAGATCTGGCGAAGGGTGCCGCCGGCACGTCGGGGGCGCCGAGGCGCATCACGGGGCCGTCGAGCCACTCGAAGGCCTCACGCGCCACGATGGCGGCGATCTCACCCGAGAGCGAGCCCGTGAGGTTGGCCTCGGAGACCACCAGAACCTTGCCGGTCTTGCGGGCCGAATCGAGGATTGTCTCTGTGTCCATCGGGTACAGCGTTCTGGGCTCCACGACCTCGGTCTCCACGCCGTGCTCCTCCGAGATCCTCTCCGCCACTTCGAGGACCGTGTAGAGCATCAGGCCGTAGGAGACGACGGTGATGTCCGTGCCTTCGCGGTGGACGCGGGCTTTTCCGAGGGGGACCTCGGGGCCGTCGTCGGGCACTTCTTCTTTTATCAGGCGGTACGCGCGTTTGTGTTCGAGGAAGAGGACGGGGTTGGGGTCGCGGATGGAGGCCTTTAGCATTGCTTTCGCGTCGGCGGGGGAGGTCGGTGCAACGACCTTGAGGCCTGGCGTGTTGCAGAACCAGGCCTCTATGCTCTGCGAGTGGTAGAGGGCCCCGCCGGGCACGACGCCGTAGGGGGCGCGGATGGTCAGGGGGACGTTCCAGGCGCCGTTGGAGCGGTAGTAGAACTTGGCCGCCTCGTTGACGATCTGGTCGAAGGCCGGCGGGATGAAGTCGCCGAACTGTATCTCGGCCACGGGGCGCATCCCGTTGACCGAGAGGCCGATGGCGGCGCCCACGATGAGGCTCTCCGCGAGCGGCGTGTCCATGACCCGCGCGCTCCCGAACTCCTCCTGCAACCCCTGCGTGACCCGGAAGACGCCGCCGGCCCTGCCCACGTCCTCGCCTAGCACCATCACCGACTCGTCGGCGCGCATCTCCTCGGCCAGCCCCTCGTGGATGGCCTGAAGCAGGTTCATCGTCGTCATGGCTAGGCCTCCGCGTAGACGCCGGTCAGGGCGTCTTCGGGGCCGGCCGGTGGCGCGTTCTCCGCGTACTGGCTCGCCTCCGCGACCTCGGCCCTGATGCGCTCGGAGATCTCATCCCGCCCCGCCTCGTCGAGGATGCCGTGCTCGAGCAGGTACCCCTCGAAGCGGTCGATGGGGTCCTTCTGACGCCACTCCTCGATCTCCTCGCGCTCGCGGTACCTGCGGTCGTCGTCGTCCGAGGAATGGGCCGTCATTCGGTAGGTCTTGGCTTCGATGAGCGTTGGCCCCTCGCCGGCGCGGGCGCGCTCGAACGCCTCCTTCGCCACCTCGTAGACGGCGAGCACGTCGTTGCCGTCCACCTCGTGGCCGGGGAAGCCGTAGCCTTCTGCCCTCCTGGCTATGGAGCCTGCCACCTGTAGCTCGGAGGGGACGGAGATGGCGTAGACGTTGTTCTCGATCATGAAGACGACGGGCAGATCGTGTATGCCGGCCAGGTTCATGGCCTCGTGCCAATCGCCCTGGCTGGTCGAGGCCTCGCCGCCGCAGGCGAGCACGACCCCGTCCTCGCCGCGCATCTTGAACGCGAGGGCTGTTCCCACCGCCTGCGGGTACTGCACCCCTATGGGCGCGGAGGCGGTGACGATGTTGAGCTCGCGGCTGGAGAAGTGGCCGGGCATCTGACGCCCGCCGCTGTTCGGGTCCTCCTTGCGGCCGAGCAGGGCGAGCAACTCGTCGCGGGCGCTCACGCCAAGGGTCGTCACGATGGCATGGTCGCGGTAGTAGGGGTAGACGTAATCGTAGCCGGGGCGCATGTTGAAGGCGGCTCCGACCTGGCAACCCTCCTGTCCCTGGCAGGAGATTACGAACGCCGCCTTGCCCTGACGGTTGAGGATCCAGGACCGCTCGTCCACCTTGCGGGCGAGAAGCATGTAGTAGTGCATCCGGCGCAGGTCGTCCTCGTCCAGTCCCAACGCCTCGTGCCTGACGCTGGTCTCTCGGATCGCCATAGACCTCCTCCTCTGCTCAAGGTCCCCACGTGCGGAGCCGAAACCGCTCCCACGTTCCCGAATTCTAGCAGACGGCAGGAGCCTCAAGAGCCACGCGGACCTTGCGAAGACGGGCGGCCCGTTATGCTATTCTCCGTCACCGGATCCGACGAGGGAGGAGACCTGTTGACTAGAGAAGCCGTGAGCCATGCCTCCATCGGGCAGAATCTTCGGGTGCCGGTCGTGTACCACATACCGGTCTGTCCTTTCTCCCAGCGGCTGGAGATACTCCTCGAGCTAAAGGGCCTTGGCGGCCACGTAGGCTTCCACGTCGTAGACATCACGCGTCCGCGCCCGGGGTGGCTGCTGGAGAAGACGCACGGCACGACGGCGTTGCCGGTGCTCGACACCGGCGAGGGCGAGGTTATCAAGGAAAGCATGGTGATCCTCCAGTACCTCGAAGACCGTTTTCCCGAACCCGCCGTCGCCAGGCGGGATCCCTACCTGCACGCGGTCGAGGGCATGCTGATCGCGATGGAAGGAAGCTTCTCCGCCCAGGGCTACCGCTACGTGATGAACCAGGACCCCGGGAGGAGATCGGAGCTCCGTCAGGGGATGCTCGACCTGTACGCCCGGTTGGACGAATTCCTCGTGCGGCACAACCCCTCCGGCACGTTCCTCTTCGAGGAGTTCGGGTTGGCCGAGACGGTATACACGCCGTTCTTTATGCGTTTCTGGTTTCTGGAGTATTACGAGGACTTCGATCTGCCGCAAGACGACAGGTACGCTCGCGTTCGCAAATGGCGCGAGGCGTGTCTCGCGCACCCCGCAGCCGGCCAGGTGAGCAGGGAGCAGATAGTCAAGCTCTACTACGATTACGCAAAGGGCATGGGCAACGGCGCCCTGCCCCCCGACCGCACCGTGTCGTCGTTCGTCTTCGACCCCGACTGGGCGTCCCGGCCCTGGCCGCCAAGAGACAAGTACGGCCACGACGCCACGGATCAGGAACTGGGCCTAGCCGCCCGTTAGAGACCCACGTTACACCCAGGTCTAGCTGACAGCTGAAGGCTGATAGCTCTAGATTACAGGGGTCTCTCTGTAATCGCCGAAGACCTCTTGCATGGTGGCGCTGATCTCACCCACCGTGGCGTAGGCCCTGACGGCGTCCAGGATCGGGTACATGGTGTTCCCTTCGCCCTGGCAGGCTTCCCTGAGCTCTACGAGCCGCTTTTCTACGAGGTCGTTGTCGCGAGTCTGCTTCAATCTTTCGAGGCGCTCTACCTGGCCCTTCGAGACCTCGGGGTCGATGCGGTGTAGCTCCATGTCCTGCTCGTCCTGCGGTTCGTAGATGTTGACGTTTACCATGTGGCGCCTGTTCTCTTCCAGTTCGCGCTGGTAGCGGGCCGAGGCCTCGGAGACCTCGCGCATCGGGAAGCCCTGCTCTATGGCCCGGATCATGCCCCCCATCTCGTCTATCTGCTCGAAGTAGTGGTACGCCTGCCGCTCGAGCTCGTCGGTCAGGGCCTCGACGAAGTAGGAGCCGCCGAGCGGGTCTATGGTGTTCGCCACGCCGGTCTCCAGGGCCGCTATCTGCTGGGTCCTGACGGCGATGCGCACCGCTTCTTCCGTGGGCAACGCGAGCGCCTCGTCGAGCGAGTTGGTGTGCAGGCTCTGGGTGCCGCCGAGCACGGCGGCGAGCGCCTCGAAGGCGGTGCGGGCCACGTTGTTGTAGGGCTCCTGGGCCGTAAGGGAGACACCGGCGGTCTGGGTGTGGAAGCGCATCCGCAGGGACCGCTCGTCTCTCGCTCCGTATCTCTCTTTGAGGACCGTGGCCCAGATGCGGCGGGCGGCGCGGAACTTGCAGATCTCCTCGAAGAAGTCTATGTGCGAGTTGAAGAAGAAGGAGAATCTCGGGGCGAAGTCGTCCACGTCGAGGCCGGCTTCTATGCCAGCCTCGACGTAGGCGAAGCCGTCGGCCAGCGTGAAGGCGAGCTCCTGGGCGGCCGTGCTCCCCGCCTCGCGGATGTGGTAGCCGGAGATGGAGACCGTGTTCCACTTCGGCATGTGCTCGGTGGCGTAGACGAGCATGTCGCGGAAGACGCGCATGGATGGCTCCGGCGGGAAGAGCCACTCCTTCTGGGCGATGTACTCCTTGAGGATGTCGTTCTGGTTTGTGCCGGCGAGATCCTCGGCCGCCACACCCTGCTTCTCGGCCGCCACGACGTACATGGCCAGCAGCACCATCGCCGGGGCGTTTATGGTCATGGAGGTGGATACCTCGCCCATCGGGATGCCCTCGAAGAGCCGCTCCATGTCCTCCAGGGAATCCACGGCGACGCCCTCGGTGCCGACCTCGCCGAGGCTGAGGGGAGAATCGCTATCCAGGCCCATCAGGGTGGGCATGTCGAAGGCCACGGAGAGGCCGTTCTGGCCGTGGTCCAGGAGGTACCTGAACCGCTCGTTGGTCTCGGCGGCCGTGCCGTAACCGGCGAACTGGCGTACCGTCCATAGCCTCCCGCGATACATGTTCGGGTAGACGCCACGGGTGTACGGGTACTCGCCCGGATAGCCGAGCTTGTCGTCGTACTCGCCCCCCACATCATCGGGCGTGTAGAGAGGTTTGATCGGCACGCCCGACATGGTCGAGAACTCGGCGTCGCGCTCCGAGCCCCTGGCGTAAGCTTCTTCCCAGCGGTCCTTCGCACCCTTTCTGGTATCCAAAGCTCACTCCTCCCGCATCTCTCTAGCTCTTAGCAGTGACTGTAGCATACGCCTCTGGGGCTATTAGCTGTCAGCTTTCAGCAGGAGAAGCCCACCGCTAACCTCTACGGTCATCTCCCTTCAACACGCGCAGCGGATAGAACGTGCCCCGCCACTGGATGCCGCCCCTGACCAGCGCCACGTAGGCGGATCTGAGGGCGGCGTAGATGAAGGCTGCCATCCCGAAGGGGTGGAGGGGGAGGTACAGCGGCGAGAGGGAGTAACCGGAGACCTTCGGGCCGTGGGCGTACATGGCGACGATGGCAAGCACGTCGGCGCCGTAGAGCAGCCTCATGGCCCGCCGGCGCGCGAGGAAGACCCCGGCGAAGGGCCAGACGTTGGTCAGGAAGAGCAGAAGCGAGGCGGCGATGATGGCCGAGAGCCTGTAGTCCACGCCGGGAAAGATGCTCTTCTCGAGGCCCCTGATGGCGCCGCCGAGGGTCTGGTGCCACTCCACGCTTACGCAGCCCGTCCCGTAAGCGACGTCCTGCGAGTACCCGGCCTCCTTGAGCAGCTTCGCGAGCCTCATGTCGTCGTCGGGACGAAGGGGGATGGCTTCGTGGGTGCCGGCCCGCCCGTAGGCCTCCCTTTTCAGGAGGTTGAAGGCCCCCACGCCGACGGCCTCC
This sequence comes from Rubrobacter sp., assembly GCA_036280905.1. GTDB lineage: Bacteria > Actinomycetota > Rubrobacteria > Rubrobacterales > Rubrobacteraceae > Rubrobacter_D. The sequence goes on from DASUPX010000235.1 coordinate 7,761, forward strand.
CTCGCGGTCGGGTCGGCGGCCCGCCACGGCCGCTGCGTAACCCCGAAGACGAAGGTAAAGGCCGTCACGAAGCTCTTCAGGGCCACCCCGTGCGAGAGGAGCTCGGGCGCGAGCGTTAGGTGATCCAGGCGCTTGTGTTCCGCGTAGCGCATCGCGAGCTCCAGGCAGTCCGGAGAGAAACGGACGTCGGCGTCGGTGAAGAGCAGCCACTCGCCGCAGGCCTCTGCGGCCCCGCGGTAGAGGGCGTGGTTCTTGCCGAGCCAACCGTCCGGTAGCCGGTCGACCTTCAACATCCTGAGCCTGCCGGGCCGAAGGGCCGCGAGGCCGGCGATGATCTCAGCCGTGCGGTCGGTGGATCGGTCGTCTACCGCCAGGACCTCGAGTTCACCGGGATAGTCCTGGTCGAGGACCGACCAGAGCGCCTCCCCCACCCCGGCCTCCTCATCCCGCGCGGCCACGACGACCGAGACCGACGGGTAACGACCGATGGGCTCATTCGCCTCCGCCGTCTCGCGGAGCACGGGGACGCGGCGCGCGCCCCTGAACCACCCGGCGACCGCGACGATCCACGCCAGAGAGCCGAACACGGCGAGCAGGGTTACCAGAGAACGGATGGCCCTCCTCATGAGCCTAGCCGACAACAGGATGCGAACCTTCCACGCCGCCCGGGGCCTCGAGCGATTCGGCATGTTCCCTCATGATGGCGCGGGAGATGACGAGGCGTTGGATCTCGCTCGTCCCCTCGTAGATCTCCGTGACCCTGGCGTCCCTGTAGTGCCTCTCGACTGGATGATCTTTCATGTACCCCCGTCCGCCGAGGACCTGAACGGCCTCGTAGGTGACCTCGTTGGCGACCTGCGAGGCGAAGACCTTCGCGCGGGCGCCGGCCTCGGTGTGGCGCTCCCCACGATCCTTGATCCAGGCTGCCTCGTAGACGAGGAGGCGGGCCGCCTTTATCCCCGTCTGCATGTCGGCCAGCTTGAACGCTATGGCCTGGTGCTCGGCGATGGGCTTACCGAACGTGGTTCGCTCGGCGGCGTAGCGCGTGGCGTAACGGAAGGCGGCCTCGGCGATGCCGACGGCCTGGGCCGCTATCCCGATCCTCCCCGAATCTAGCGTGCCGAGCGCGACACGGAGACCCTTACCTTCCTCACCGAGACGGTCTCTCTCGGGAACGAACACGTCGTCGAAGAGAACGTCGTCGGTGGTGGCGGAGATAACACCCATCTTCTTCGCATGCGCCCCGAAGGAGATGCCTTCCGCCTCCAGGTCGACGACGAAGGCCGTGACCCCCTCGCTGTCTCCACCCTCCGCACGGGCGAAGAGGACAGCGGTCCCGGCGATCCGCCCATTGGTGACCCACTGCTTGTGCCCGGAGACGCGGTAGCCGCCGTCGACCCTCTCGGCCCTCGTCGTGATCGCCGAGGCGTCGGAGCCCGTCTCCGGCTCGGTGAGGCAGAAGCAGCCGATCTTCTCCCCCCGCGCCAGCGAAGGGACCCAGCGGGCTTTCTGCTCCTCCGTTCCGAACAAGAGGATTGGCAGGGTGCCAGCGCTCGTATGGACCGCGAGCGTGGCCCCGAGGCCGGCGTCGGCGCGGCTCACCTCTTCGAGGAGCAGGCAGTAAGAGAAGAAGTCCGCGCCGCCCCCACCGTACTCTTCGGGCACGCACAAACCCATGAAGCCCTCTCCCGACATCTTCGCGAGCGTCTCGAAGGGTACCCTGTCCTCCCCGTCGAGGTCGGCCGCGTGGGGCGCCACCTCGCGGTCGGCGAACCGTGCCGCGCGATCCTTGATCTCTCGCTGTTCCTGGCTCAGGCCGAAGTTCATGGAACCTCCCGAATGCTCGCGCTCTGTGTCCGGATTATAGGGAACAGGGACCGGGGTCCGGTCCTCTGGTCGCAGACCACAGTTCAGGCATACCCTGGCTGTTACCCAGGCCGTGCCAGTAGGCTACGCACCATGCTAGCACCTCGTGTTAGCCTACCGGGTGGAGATTGTTACGACCTTTGGTATTATCTCCGGCGTACCGGACACGAGAGGCTTGCCAGGGAGGGTGTCGGCGGGCCGAAGGAAAGGGGAATCGGGTGGTTTATTCGCGTTCTCTCAGGGGCTTGCTCGTCTTGGGCTTGCTTATGTTCCTGACATTATGCACTACCGTGCTTGGCGCATCGGCACAGGAGAACAACGGGGCCTCGGGCGGCTTCGTGGCCCTCTCTGGGGACCAGGCCCGCCAGTACGCTGTTCCCGATGATGTACGCGAGGTATGGACGTCCTCCAACGACGGGGTCACGCAGACCCGATACCAGCAGTACGTCGGTGACGCCGCGGTTTACGGGGGCCAGATCACGGTCCTGAGCCGGGACGGGCAGCGGGCCGCCGTGGTCGGCAATCACTACACCGACCTGACCCCCTCGAACCAGGTCGAGCTCTCGAAGGCAGGGGCGCGCGAGAAGGTGCAGCGTGTGAGGGGCAACAGCGGCAACTTCGACACGACCCTCTACATAAACCCCAAGAACGGGATCAGGTTCTACGAGGTTGATTCCAGGCGCTTCGACTCGCGCAAGGTCTTCCACATCAACGCCCAGACGGGCTCCACGATCCGGTCCTACGACAACCTCCAGGAGGCGACCGAGACGGGCATCGGCGTCAACCGGGACACCAAGCAGCTGGATGTAACCGTCAGCGGCACCTCGCACCAGTTGGTCTCCACGGACAAGCGCCAGGCTACCTACGACGCGCGGAACACGAAGAGGCTGCCAGGCACGCTCTTCCTCGACCCCAACAGTGACGGCCTCTGGAACCTCGCGGGACGCACCTCGCCGGGGCAGCCGGCTGGCGTGGACGCTCACTACCACGCGAACGTCGCGGATGATTTCTACCGGGCTGTTTTCGGCCGTAACAGCCTCGACAACAAGGGCATGCAGATGGTCTCGACCGCCCACTACTCGAGAAACTACAACAACGCCTTCTGGAACGGCCGGCAGGTCACCTACGGCGACGGCGATGCCAAGGTCTTCATCGAGCTCTCGGGCGGGCTCGACGTGGCCACCCACGAGTTCACCCACGGCGTCACCGAGTTCACCTCGGGCCTCATCTACCAGGGCGAGTCCGGCGCGCTCAATGAGTCCTTCTCGGACATGATGGGCAACTCAAGCGAGTACTGGGCCGCCGACAGGCCAGACTGGCAGATCGGTGAGGAAGTCTACGTTGCCACCACGACCGTCCCTGGTTTCCGCAACATGGCCGACCCGGCCGAGGACGGGGACCCGGACCACTACACCGAACGCTACACCGGCACGGGGGACAACGGCGGCGTGCACACCAACAGCGGCATCCCCAACCACGCCTACTACCTCGTGGTCAACGGCGGCCGCAACGCCGGGGAAGCGCGTGGACATGCCCACACGGGGCCGTCCGTAACAGGCATCGGGCTCGCCGCCGCGGAGCGCATCTTCTACGACGGCTTCACGAGCCTGCCATCGAACGCCACCATGTCCCAGGCACGCGCGGCGACCGTGCAGGCGGCCAACGCCCGTTACGGTGCTGGCTCGCAGCAGGCGACCTCCACCGCCGACGCCTGGACCGCCGTGGGCGTACGGTAGAGCTATCTAGCTGTCAGCCGTCAGCTTTTAGGCCGAAAGCCTGGGGCTGAGGTAAAAACCAGCGTACAAGAGTAGCGGGGCTTTCCTTAGAGGAGAGCCCCGTTCTTCATGCTCCCCAGGGAGATTACTGCGGGACTATAATGGGCGGTGCGGGTAACTGGGAAAGCTGGGAATTTTTAGGGAGGCTTGCTTATGCTGGTAAAGGACGAGCTTCTGGACAAGATCGTGGCGCGAATCAAGGAGCAGATGCCAGAGGATCAGGCACCTCAGGTCGAGGAGTTCGTGCGCCAGTACTACGGCTGGGTTGACACGGACGACCTGGAAGACCGCTCTCCCGTAGACGCCTACGGGGCCGCCGTCTCCCACTGGGCCTTCGCGGGCAGGCGCGAGCCGGGGGAGCGAAAGATCAGGATCTACAACCCGGTCTTCGAGGAGCACGGCTGGCAGTCGACCCACACCGTGGTGGAGATGATCAACGACGACATGCCCTTCCTCGTGGATTCGACGAGGATGGAGGTAAACCGCCAGGGCTACGCCATCCACATGATACTGCACCCCCTCATCAAGGTGCGCCGCGACGAGGAGGGGCGGCTCATCGAGGTACTCCCCCCCGACGCGGAGGACGAAGACGCCATCTCGGAGTCGGTGATCCACGTCGAGGTGGACCGCCAGACGGAGCCGGAGGTTCTCGAGGAGCTGAAAGCGGCGATCGAGAAGACCCTCGCCGACGTGCAGGCGTCGGTGGAGGACTGGCTGGAGATGCGTGACCAGGTGGGCGGGATCGTCACCGGCCTCGAGGAGAACCCGCCGGGCTTCGAGCAGGAGGATCTGGCGGAGACCCGCGCTTTCCTGGAGTGGGTGGAGGACAACAACTTTACCTTTCTCGGGTACCGCGAGTACGACCTGACCACGCTGGACGGCGAGGACGCCCTGCGCGCCGTCGAGGGGTCTGGCCTCGGTATCCTGAGGCAGACCGAACGAGGAGCCGTCTCCCACAGCTTCGCCGAGCTCCCGCCCGAGGTGAGGAGGCTGGCCCGCACGCCCAAGCTCCTCAACCTCACCAAGGCCAACTCGCGGGCCACGGTGCACAGGCCATCGTACCTCGACTACATAGGCATCAAGAAGTTCGACGAGTCGGGGGAGGTTGCGGGCGAGCGGCGGTTCCTGGGGCTCTACACCTTCACCGCCTACAGCTCCAGCGTCTTCGACATCCCACTCGTCAGGCGCAAGGTGCGCTACGTTCTCGAGAGGTCTGGTTTTCCCGAGGGGAGCCACAACGAGAAGGACCTCGTGGAGATCCTGGAGACCTACCCGCGCGACGAGCTGTTCCAGATGTCCAAAGAGGAGCTTTTCGAGATCGCGATGGGCGTCCTGCACCTGCAAGAGCGTCAGCGCGTCAAGCTCTTCGTCAGGCGCGACACCTACGGGCGCTTCTTCTCCTGCCTCGTCTTCGTGCCGCGCGACCGGTACAACACCCTGATCCGTGAGCGCATGCAGGACATACTACTGTGGGCCTTCGACGGGGAGAACGTGGAGTACAACGTCAGGCTCTCGGAATCCGTGCTGGCCCGCATCCACTTCATCATCTACACGAAGCCGGGGGATGCCCCCGATTACGACGGGGAGGACATAGAACGCCGTCTCGTGGAGACGACCCGCTCGTGGGCGGACAGCCTCTATGAGGCCCTCCTGGAGCAGTGCGGGGAGGAGCGGGGCACGGAGCTGTTCCACAAGTACCGCGACGCCTTCTCCCCTGGCTACCGGGCCGGCTTCATGCCCCGAACCGCCGTCTCCGATATCGTGCGTATGGAGACGCTCGACTCCGACGACGACCTCGCCATGAGCCTCTACCATCCCATAGAAGAGCCCGAGGACTTCCTCGGGTTCAAGCTGTTCAGGCTCGGGGATCAGGTCTCACTCTCGGGCATCCTGCCCCTGCTCGAGGACATGGGCGTCGAGGTGGTGGACGAGCGCCCGCACGAGATAAAGCCAGATGGCTCGCCCCCGATCTGGATCTACGACTTCGGACTGGTGCACGGGGCGAACGGCGAGCTGCAGACCTCGGAGGTGAAGGAGATCTTCCAGGACGCCTTCGCCCGGGCGTGGCGCGGGGCCGTCGAGAACGATGGCTTCAACCGCCTCGTGCTCGGCGCCCGCCTGACGTGGCGGGAGATCTCCGTCCTCAGGGCCTACTGCAAGTATCTGAGGCAGACGGGCTCCACGTTCTCCCAGAACTACATGGAGGACGCCCTGGTAAGCAACCCGCACATCGCGGGCCTGATCGTGGACCTCTTCGAAGCCCGCCTCGACCCTTCGCGGCAGAAGGATGCCGAGGCCGAGAGCGAGCGGCTGAAGGGAGAGATAGAGGCGGCGCTGGAAGAGGTGGAGAGCCTGGACGAGGACCGCATACTACGCTCGTTCCTGAACATCACGCTCGCCACCTTGCGGACGAACTACTACCAGGCCACACCGGAGGGGGAGGTAAAAGTGCACCTCTCCTTCAAGCTAGATCCCACGGAGATACCGGGCCTCCCGCTACCCCTGCCGCGGTTCGAGATCTTCGTCTACTCCCCCCGCACCGAGGGCGTGCACCTGCGCGGCGGGTCGGTCGCCCGCGGAGGCATCCGCTGGTCAGACAGGCGCGAGGACTTCAGGACGGAGATCCTCGGCCTCATGAAGGCCCAGACCGTGAAGAACGCCGTGATCGTCCCCGTCGGGGCAAAGGGTGGCTTCGTCGTGAAACGACCCCCGACGGGGGGTGGACGTGAGGCGATGCAGCAGGAGGTCGTGGCGTGCTACAAGACCCTTATCCGGGGCATGCTAGACATCACGGATAATATCTCGGGGGACGAGGTCGTCCCCCCGCCCGACGTGGTGCGCTACGATGGCGACGACCCCTACCTGGTGGTGGCCGCGGACAAGGGCACGGCGACGTTCTCGGACATCGCCAACGGCCTCTCGGCCGAGTACGGCTTCTGGATGGGAGACGCCTTCGCCTCCGGCGGCTCCGTGGGCTACGACCACAAGGAGATGGG
>DASUPX010000236.1:0-14657 GCA_036280905.1 Rubrobacter sp.
CGGCCCGTAGGCAACGGCGGTCGCAGCGAAACCCGCCAACCCTAGACGAACCGCACCCTTCATACCGAACCCGCCCGTACGTTCATGCTCCCACTCCCGCGGAAGCCGGAACCCACGGGTTGCGTAAGGGATGGGCCCGCACTCGCCGGTATAGCCCCCTGGCAAATCCAGATCTCACCCGAATAGACACCCCCGGATGCTCGTACCAGAAAATACACGCCTCCTTCCCTCACAATACTACAGTTGTTGTTACTGGTATAAGATTATACCGGTAACAAGTTACCTCTAAACACGATAGAAGGTAAAATTCAGGGATGCAGAGCATGGGATGGTTGGGGACGGGATGGAACAATCCGAAACCTGCGCAGGGTGCGTTGGGCCTGGTGCAGGATTTCGTAAACACGAGAAACTACTTGCAGGGGGGCGACCTCCTGGGAGGTGTGGGGGAGGCGGACCGCAGGCTCGCCGAGCGCGGGTTGCTTGGGGCAGGTGAGGGCGTTGGGGAGTTGGGCAGACAACGTCTGGTCGCCTTCAGGGAGGCTTTGCGAGGGTTGCTGCTGGCGCACAACGGCGTGGGCGGGCCCGGGGTGGAGGGTTTGAACGAGCTCGTAGCCGACGTGTCCCTGGGGGTCTCGTTCAGTTCGGACGGACGGCCCGTCCTCGGGCCCACGGGTGGCGAAGATCCAGCCGCGTGCATCCTGGCGCGGTTGCTCGCGGAGGTCTTCAGAGCGGAGGCCGAGGGAAAGTGGGGAAGGCTCAAGGCCTGCGGTAATCCGGACTGCCTCTGGATCTTCTACGATAGCTCCAAGAACGGACTGGGGCGCTGGTGCGACATGCAGCTCTGCGGGGCCAGGCACAAGATGCGCCGCTACCGCGAGCGACAGCGCTCGGGGGAGGCGTAGGCGACCGCCGTTGCCGGCTAGACTTGCGTTCCGTCTCATGACATCCGTCATATAGATCACACGAGCATCTTCACTACCGGGCACGAATTCATCCCCATACACTCCTCTCTACCACGAGATAAAGGAGACCGTTCATGGGCTATAGAACACAGGACGTAACAGCCCTCGGCCAGGATTGGGCCGCGGCGGAGTTGCGCGGAGACACCGCGTTTCTCGCGGAGGTCCTGGCCGAAGACTTCGTGGGGGTGGGGCCGCGGGGCTTCATGCTGACCAGGGGACAGTGGCTCTCGCGCCACGAGGCGGGAAGCCTCACCTACGAGTCTTTCCAGCTGGACGAGCTGCAGACGAGGACCTACGGTGATGCGGCGATAACGGTATGCCGGCAGAGCGCGAGGGCGGTCTACCAGGACGAGAACGGCCGATTCGAACTCGACGATCCGTTTCGCGCCACGCTCGTGTTCGTGAGGCAAGAGGGACGCTGGAAACTGGCCGGTCTGCAGTTGAGCCCTATCCAGGGTAGGCCTTCTTAGGCTTTCAGCTATTAGCCATCAGCTTTCAGCTATTGGCTATCGGCGTGGTTTGCGAAAGGCCTTAGTGAACAGGAGGAGAACATGGTCTACGTCATTCACCAAGACGAGCTGCCGCACAGCGAGACGGCGCACAGGTTCGAGGGGTACCTCAACGGCGGCGCTGGGGTCTCGTTCTTCCTGGTCGACTCGGAACGGAGCGGAGGGCCTGATCTGCACACCCATCCTTATGCGGAGGTGTTCGTGGTTCAGGAGGGTGAGGTTACCTTCACCGCGGGCGACGAGGTCATCGAGGCGGGGACCGGGCAGATCGTGGTCGTGCCGGCCGGGGTGCCACACAAGTACGTCAACTCCGGAACCGGAAGGACGAGGCACGTCGACATCCACGCCAGCGGGAGCATGGAGACGGAGTGGTTGGAATCATGAGGCTCGGGCTGCAACTAAACAGCTTCGACTGGAGAGGCGGACCCGGGCAATTCGCCTCGAACCTGGTGGACATCGGACGCGCCGCCGAAGAGGCAGGCTTCGATCGTATCGGGGTGGCGGATCATCTCTGGCAGCACCCGATCATGGGCGGCCCCGAGGCGAACGAGCCGGAATGCTACGCGACGCTGGCCTACCTGGCGGCCAACACCGAGCGGGTTGGGCTCACGGCGATGGTGTCGGGGATACACTTCCGTCACCCGGCGGTGCTCGTTAAGGCGGTTACCACGTTGGACGTGCTCTCCGGCGGACGCGCCGGCCTCGGCGTCGGCTCGGGCCACTACGAGGAGGAGGCGAGCGGGCTCGGCATCCCCTTTCCTTCCCAGAAGGAACGCTTCGAGATGCTGGAGGAGACGCTCCAGATAGCCCACAGAATGTGGAGCGGCGAGCGGGGAGACGAGCGTCCCTTCGAGGGGGAGCACTACAGGCTCGGACGCCCCCTGAACCTGCCGCAGAGCATCAGCAGGCCGCACCCACCGATCATGGTCGCGGGCGATGGTGAGAGAAAGACACTACGACTGGTCGCCCGCTACGCCGACGCCTGCAGCCTTCGCCCCGGGCCACAGGTCCCCGAAAAGCTCGACGCGCTGCGCCGGCACTGCGAAGAGGCGGGCACGGACTACCGATCCATAGAGAAAACCTGCGCCTTCCTCTTCGACATCGGCGAGAACAGAGAGAAGGCCGAGGAACTCGTAAGACAATTACGCTGGCTAGCTGGGATGGGAATAGAGACCGTCATCGGCGCCGTTCCCAGGGTGGATGAGATCCGGCAACTCGGAATCATCGGGGAGCAGGTCATCCCCGCCGTAGCCGACGTTCCATGAACGACCACCCATGTAGGGGCCGGCTTGAAACCCACCCGGTTCGCCAACCGACCTGCGCAATCGAAAGGGAGAGACTATGACCCAGCACACCACCATTCATCGACGAAACGGTGTAGAGAAGACGATCGGCGTTCTGTCTGCTGTCTACGCCGCCACGTTTTTCTTCGGGGCGCTCCTGCACCTGGGGGTGGGGATTCCGCTCGGGTTCGCGATGATCGAAGAGCCGGTGATCCTACCGGCGACTATCGTCGAGGGCCTGTGCGGAACGGCGCTGGCGGTCGCGGCCTTCGCCGTGCTCGCCCGTAGAGCCGGGGCGTGGACGGTGGCCACGGCGGCCCACGCCTTCGCCCTGGGTGGCGTCTCTCTCGGAATCGTCGCGCTGGCCGTTGGCGCGGGACCTTCGACCGAGCTCAACACCGCCTACCACAGGGTCATGGTGGTGGCCCTTGTGGCCGTACTTGGCTTGCTATTGTCGCCCACGGGTAGGAACGCGCTCCATCGCGCCACGTCGCCTTCGGTAATACAATCGCGCTGAGCTCCTCGAAGGGGTTTGGGATCCTATGACCGAGAGCGTAAAGGGCGAAGAACGCCCGTTGGGTGGCAAGAACTCTCGCCTACCGCGGGGCGGGCGGTTGCTGGGGCCGCTGTTCGGGATGGTCTTCCTGATCTACCCGGTAAAGACGGTGCTAACTTCTGCTCCCACACCCACGCGGGTCGCGCTCGCCCTAGGTGGGGCGGCGCTCTTCGCAGGCGTATTCCTGTGGCTGATGTGGACCCAGGAGCCGCTACGGTCACCTTCGGCAGGGTCTTCGGAGGTCTGGAAGCGTCGGGCGACGGTGGCGTTCCTCATCCTGCTGGTCATCTCGCTGAACCTCGCGCTCGGTAGCGAGTGGCGCGTGCTGTTCTTTCACCTGAACGTCGTCGCCGGGATCATGCTCCTGACCACAGACGCCTACGTGACGATCGCGTGCCTTGCGGCCGTAGCGTTCGTGCTCGGCATCTTCACGGGCATGGCCTGGCTCGCGCTACCGACCGCCGCAATCGGGCTGTGGGCGACTGCTTTCGTGCGGCAGATCACCACCGTCGAAGAGCTCAGGTCGGCGAGGGAAGAGCTCGCCAGGATGGCCGTCAACGAAGAGAGGCTTCGGTTTGCCAGGGATCTGCACGACCTGCTCGGCCACAGCCTCTCCCTGATCACGCTCAAGAGCGAGCTCGCCGGCAGGCTGCTTCCAGACGAGCCGGAGAGAGCGGAGTCGGAGGTCCACGACATCGAGGAAGTCGCGCGCCAGGCCCTCAGGGAGGTGCGGGAGGCCGTGGCCGGCTACCGGAGCCCTGCGCTAGATGAGGAGCTCGCCGGGGCGGCCGAGATGCTGGCTGCGGCCGGCATCGACTTCGAGCTGGAGAACGAAACCGGCCTGCTGCCGGGGCAGATCGACGGCTTGCTCGCGTGGACGGTACGCGAGGGGGTTACGAACGTGATCCGTCACAGCGAGGCCCAGAGTTGCCATATCCTCCTGGAGCGCGAAGACGGCATGGTTCACGCGACCATTACCGACGACGGTCGGGGAGAGACGCATCAGGAAACCCCAGGAAGCGGGCTCTCCGGCCTTACCGAACGCGTCGCCACGTTCGGTGACGGTCAATTCGAAGCGGGACCCCTGCCAGAAGGTGGCTTCCGCCTGAGCGTCCATCTTCCCCTCTCGCAGGAGGAAACCCGATGAGCGTCCGGGTGCTGCTAGCCGAGGACCAGGCGATGGTACGCGGGGCTATCGCGGCCCTGCTTGCTCTCGAGGAGGACATCGAGATCGTCGGAGAGGCGTCCCGTGGCGACGAGGTCGTTACCCTTGCCCTGGAATCGGGGCCTGATGTGGCGTTGCTCGACGTGGAGATGCCCGGCGGCGACGGTCTCGACGCGGCGGCCTCCCTGCGCCAGGAGCTGCCGTCTTGCCGCGTGATCATCCTTACCACCTTCGGGCGCGCCGGTTACCTGAAGCGTGCGATGGCGAACGGGGCCTCCGGGTTCTTGCTCAAGGACGCCCCATCTTCGGAGCTGGCGGAAGCCATTCACAAGGTCATGCGGGGTGAGCGTGTGGTCGACCCCGACCTCGCCATCATGGCCCTGAGCGCTGGCGACAACCCGCTCACCGAGCGCGAAAGGGAGACGCTGGCCGCCTCCGAAGACGGCGCCACCATAGAAGACGTGGCGGCCAGGCTCTACCTTTCCGAAGGCACCGTCCGCAACTACCTCTCCAGCGCCATCAAGAAGCTTGGGAAGAGGAACCGCGTCGAAGCGGCGCGCCTGGCCCAGAAAAGAGGCTGGCTGTAAGCTCTAGGTGCCGCTCCCAACCCTCTCGCGCAGGTCGGTCTCTATCTGTTCCAGGCTGCGTCCCTTCGTCTCTGGCACCAGGAACTGGATGAAAAGTGCCGCCACGATGCAGATACCCGCGAGTATCCAGAAAACCGCCGACCTGCCTATGATGGCCACTAGCGGTAGGAACGCCTGGGCGACCACGAAGTTGGCCCCCCAGTTGCTCAAGGCAGAGACGCCCGTACCGGTACCGCGAGCTTTGAGCGGGAAGATCTCCGGCAGCATCACCCAGAGCACCGGGCCGAAGCTAACGGCGAACGAGGCTATGTACAGCATCAGACCGGCCAGCGTGACCCAGGAAATGATGCCGGAGAGCCCGGAGAACGCGAAGGCGGCCCCGAGGATCACGAGCGACACAGTCATACCGGCGAGGCCGACGAGCAACAGCGGCTTGCGGCCCACGCGGTCTATCACGGCGATGGCGACTATCGTCATCAGCACGTTCACCACCCCGATACCGACGGTAGCGAGGACGGAGGCCACTTCCGCGAGCCCTGTAGACTCAATGATCGTGGGCGCGTAATAGATGACGGTGTTGATCCCTACGAACTGCTGGAAGATCGCGAGCCCGACACCTACCACGAGCATCGGCCTGACCCAAGGGGCGAGCAGTTCGCGGTAGCCAGCCTGCTCTCCCTCCTGTTCCTCTGCGCGTCGGATCTCCTGTAGCTCCTGCTCTACCTCTTCCTCGGTCCGGGTCCTGCTTAGCACCCTACGGGCTTCTTCGTCGCGGTCTTTACCGACGAGCCAGCGCGGCGTCTCCGGCAGGAAGTACATACCGACGAGAAGCACCAGCGCGGGCACGAAAGCGAGCGCCACCGGCCACCGCCAGCTACCAATGGGAGCGAAGGCCGCGTTGACCAGGTAGGCGATCAGGATGCCCAGCGTGATCGCAAGCTGGAACAGCGAGGAGAGCGACCCGCGCACATCCGTCGGCGCGGACTCGGAGATGTAAGACGGCACCAGGGCCGAGGCGCTGCCTACCCCAAGCCCCAGGAAGAACCGGAAGAAGACGAGCACCCACACGTTGGGCGCGAGCCCCGCGCCGATTGACCCGATAGCGAAGATGACGGCGGCGACGAGTATGATCGTCCGCCGACCAAGCCTGTCGGAGAGCGCTCCGCTGACCCCAGCCCCGACCACAGCCCCGAGCAGCAACGAGCTGACGATGAAACCTTCCAGAAACGCATTGAGTTGAAAGTCCGTCTTTATGAAGAGAAGTGCCCCTGAGATAACCCCCGTATCGTAGCCGAAGAGCAGCCCTCCGAGAGCCGCGACGGAGGCCACCACATAGACGAAACGCCTGTTGCCACCTGTCGACCCGTCTGCCGACGCTGCCTGGGCCATACTGATCTCCTTTTCGCGCTTTCTTCTTTCCCCATATCAGACACGTGTCTGATCACCTTGCCATTCATGCCCAGCCTGGCCAATTACCAATCAGGCAATTTCAGAGCAGCCTGCGAAGACGTTTAGGAGCGTCTCCGCAGGCATACCGGAATACTTCAGACAGTTATCAGCTCCCGAAGCCTACTTTTCCTTCACGTAGGTTCCGGGGGCCTCCACTATGGGGGGGTAGGTCTCGCTTCCCATCTCGGGTGGGCTGACCTTTTCACCGGAGTGGTCTTGCAGCCACTTGCCCCAGTCCTCCCACCAGGAGCCCTCGTGCTCCTTGGCGTTCTCGCGCCATTCGGAGGAGGTTTCGAAGGCGCCGCCGTTCTCGGTGGCCCAGTAGCGCCCCTTGCCCTTGGAGGGGGGGTTGATCATGCCCGCTATGTGGCCCGAGTTGGCGAGGGTGAAGCGGGTGGTGCCGTCGGCGAGCCTGGAGATCTTCCAGGCGGAGGCCCAGGGAACAATGTGGTCCTTCTCGGCGCCCACGGCGTAGATGTCGCCCTCGATCTTCGACAGGTCTATGGGACGACCCTTTATCCTGACCTTGCCAGGCTGCACCAGGTTGTTCTCCAGGTAGGTATTGCGCAGGTAGAAGCTGTGGGCGTCACGGGCCATGCGGGTGCCGTCGGAGTTCCAGTACAGGAGGTCGAAGGCCGGTGGCTTCTGGCCGAGCAGGTAGTTGTTGACGACGTTTGACCAGATCAGGTCGTTGGAGCGCAGCAGGTTGAACATGTTGGCCATCTTGCGGTTGTCCAGGTACCCGCGCTCGAGCATCTGCTGCTCCATGAACTCTATACTCGGCTCGTCGATGAAGACCCCGGTCTCCCCCACCTCGGTAAAGTCGTGCAGGGCGACCATGAACGTCGGCGGGCCGAAGGGGTTCTCGTCATCGCCAGCGGCGAGCCAAGAGAGCGTGATGGCGAGCAGCGTTCCACCCACGCAGTAGCCTACCGGGTTGACCTTATCGGAACCGGTTATGTCCCTGACGGCCTCGGCCGCGGCGAGCGGTCCCTTGGTCATGTAGTCCTCGAACTGGGTGTCCTCCATCGAGGCGTCGGGGTTCTTCCAGGAGATCATAAACACCGTGTAGCCCTCGTCCACGAGGTACTTGACGAAGCTGTTCTTGGGCTGCAGGTCGAGGATGTAGTACTTGTTGATCCAGGGCGGTATGAACATGACGGGCGTCTCGTAAACCTGCTCGGTGGTCGGCTCGTACTGGATGAGCTCGATGAGCTCGTTCCGATAGACGACCTTGCCAGGCGTTATGGCCAGGTTCTCGCCCGGCTGGAAGGCGTTGGCGTCGGTCATGCTCAGGCGGCCTTCCTGAAGGTCAGCGAGCAGGTTACGCGCGCCCTCGGCGATGCTGACGCCGCCTGTCTCATACGCCCGCTTCAGGGCCGCCGGGTTGGTGAGCAGGTAGTTGACAGGGGCCATGGCATCCACGAACTGCTTGAGGTGGAACTTGAGGCGCCGCTGCTCTTCTGTATCCTGGCCGTCTGTCTCCTCGGCCTCCTCGAGCAGAAAGTTGGAGGCGAGCAGGTAGTTCTCCTTGAGCGTCTCGTAGAACGGGTTCTGCTCCCAGTCGGGCTCGGAGAACCGCTTGTCGGGACGCTCCTCTTCCTCCTTCTCCTGCTGTGTATCGAGGCCCCACAGGCGGTTGGTGGCGTCCTGCCAACTCTGCATCGTGCTCTCGAAGAGCTTGATGTTGAAGTCGGTGGCCCGCTCTACGGCGCGTGCCGGGTCTGACATCTCGCGCGCCCACAGGGTCTGCAGGGAGCGTGTGATCTCGATCCAGTCGATGGGTAGGACGTTCTGCAGCGGGTTGGCGTCCCAGAGCTTCTCGAAGACGGAGAGCACGGGATCGGTACGTATGGCCCCCTCGGGCAACGCCTCCGCCTCGTCCCCGGTGCTGACGCCGGGCGACATCAGCCAGGGCACGCTGGCCCCGGGGGCCGCCGTCATCGCACCCGTGTTTGCCCGCATCCACTCGGCCCACGCGTCGAACGGTGCCATCGGAGACGGGGTTTCGGCACCACGATCTGGGGTATTACGTTCGCTCATCTGTTCCTCCTTGAGTATTTTCACCTGGACGGCCAGGCCGCCGGCTTGTAGTCGGTTTCACTATATACCCACTCTTCTGCTACCGCTAAAAGCGACGGCGGATGGCGGGCGATTCTCGAACAGGGTGACCCGTTCGGCGGTTGAACGCTAAAGGCTACAGGTTTCAGGCTTCAGGTCAACCAACTGTTGCCTGGTATTTGCTCGGCGGGTCGATGTGTTTAGATGGGGGCGAGCGGGAGGCGTGCCAGGACCTCCGTTTGCAGGGAGGGGAACACCAGCTCCTTCGAGACGACCAGTTCGTCGACCTCGGAGGTGGCGTGTGCTCTCTCCGTTTCGAGGCTGGCGAGGAATCGCCCGGGATCGGAGAGCGGGCCGTTGTAACGAAACAGCGTGGTGTGCACCAGATCCGCCTCGTTGCGAGTTTCGGGGGGTAGGCTCAGGCGCTCGCCGATCATGCGGCGAATGCGGTTCACCGGCCCGGTCGGAGTGGCGAGGGCGATCACGGCGGAATCGGTGGCTATGAGGTGCCTGTAGGTGATCCGAAACGACCTGCTCTCTGCCGCGATCCGGCGCAGCTCCGCTGTCCAACCGTCCGCGTGACGCTCCCAGATGGAATCCTCCGGAGCCGGATAACTCGCGTGCACGGCGAGTAGCCAGGCCACGCTCACATGAAGGGTCCTCGCGGGGCACACCAGCAGGTTGGGTTCTGCCCGCTTTAGCTTCTGCTGGATGCTTCCGAGCGATGCCCTGGCGGCTGCGTCCAGCCCGATCTGGACGTTGTAGGCCCGACAGGGCCGCGCCCATAGCGCACTGGCTCGCAACTCGTTACGCGCCACTCTATCTTGGTGTGTCCCACGCAATTCCAGACCTCTCTGCTCGTCCGAACTACGCAAACACCACTCTATCCTCCTGACGACCCACCCAAGAGAAAAGAATGACACATCCTCGAAAGAAGGCAACAGGCTTCAGGTTTCGGGCTTCAGGAATGGGAGTCGGATCGGTCCTCGGTAGTCGTTACACAAACGGGCAGTTTCGGGTTGTTGGCGATGCGATTTGTGTGAGCGTGGATTCCCGCTTGCTCAAGGGAATGACGGGTGTGGGGTGATCTCACAGAGGTGTAGGGTCCCACGACCTGTAGCCTGTAGCCTGAAACCTTCCCTCCTCACCTTCACGCCTTTCGCGGGGCCACGCTACGTTGACTGGGTGGATTCTAGAACCTATGCTCAATACGGCATTGGGTATCGGAGCGAGGAGTTTGGGGCATGGCTGTAACGTCTGAGGGTGTGCGGCGGGGGGTACGGCCCGTGGATTTCGTGAACGTGGGCAAGTTGCTCTCGGACGAGGAGAAGTCGGTCAGGGACCGGGTACGCGAGTACGTTGACCGCGAGGTGATCCCCGGGGCCGCAGATTACTGGGACAGGGCCGAGTTTCCGTTCGAGGTGCTGCCAGGGCTTGGGGAGCTAGGCGTCGCCGGCGGGACGTTCTCTGAGGAGTACGGGTGTGCCGGCTGGAACAACGTCGCCTACGGGCTAGCTCTCGCGGAGCTCGCGCGCGGGTCGGGCTCTCTGGCCACATTCGTTCACGTGCAGGGTGGGCTCGCCATGGCCGCCATACACGAGCTGGGGTCCGAAGAGCAGAAGCAACGCTGGCTGCCGGCCATGGCGAGGTGCGAGAAGATCGGGTGTTTTGGCCTCACCGAGCCGGAGGCGGGAAGCGACCCCGGCTCGCTCGGCACGACGGCGGTGGAGAGGGACGGCGGCTACGTGCTCGACGGGGAGAAGAAGTGGATCGGCAACGCCTCCTTCTCGGACGTGGCCGTGATCTGGGCCAGGACCGAGGATGGCAGGATCCTTGGCTTCCTCGTCGAGACCGATAACCCCGGCTTCAGAGCCGACGTGCTACCCCGTAAGGCCTCACAACGCGCAGCCTGGCAGACGCACATCACCATGAAGGATTGCCACGTTCCCGAGGGCGCCAGGTTGCCCCGGGCCGAAGGCCTCGGTTCGACGCTCTCCATACTTACCCACTCGCGCTACGGCGTAGGGTGGGACGGGCTCGGGCAGGCCGCCGACTGCTACGAGACGGCTCTGGCCTACGCCGGAGAGAGGGAACAATTCGGTCAGCCCATAGCCTCTTTCCAGCTCGTCCAGCAGAAGCTCGTCGGGATGGTCAACGAGATATCCCTGAGCCAGCTACTCTCCATCCACGTGGGACGCCTGAAGGATGCAGGCGAACTCGACCCCGCGACGGTCTCGATGTTCAAGATGAACAACGTCGCCAAGGCACGCCAGATTGCCGCGGCCGCCAGGGAGGTCCTCGGGGGCAACGGCATCCTCCTCGACTACCGCGTCATGGAGCACATGGCAGATATCGAGGGCGTCTACACCTACGAAGGCACCAACGACGTCAACACCCTCATCGTGGGCCAGGCCATAACCGGCCACCGCGCCTTCTCCCCGAGGGCGCCGCAACGCGCCGAAGAGAAGTCGGGGTAATGTTGGGTGAGCCATTAGCTTTCAGCTTTCAGCTCTTGGCTGATTGCTGAAAGCTGACGGCTCTCAAGCGATGATCAGGACGGCCCACCGGCCGTGATCCTCCATCGGGGGCGTCAGGCTGCAGAACTCAGGGATCAATGAGCGGAAGTCTTATCAGAGTCAGGAGGCATTCGTGAGGCAGACATCCAAGACAGACCCTTCACCCAAGCATCCCGGGGTGATGGTCCAGCGGGAGCAGCCTTTCAACGCCGAAACCCCGCTGGAGTTGCTTCGACGCGATTACGTGACACCCAGGGAGCTGTTCTACGTGCGCAACCACGGCTCCCTACCGGCGATCGACCCAGCAACCTATCGCCTCACCGTGGATGGCCTGGTGGAGCGGCCCCTGGAGCTCTCCCTGGAGCAGCTAGAGAACGAGTTCTCCCGGGTCGAGATGGTCGCCACCCTCTACTGCGCCGGCAACCGCCGGCGGGAGCTCGCGGAGGTCCGCGCGATGCCGGGGAAGGTCCCCTGGGAGGCGGGCGCCGCCGGCAACGCCCGCTGGACCGGCGCCCCCTTGCATGAGGTGCTCCGCTCGGCGGGGGTCCGTGAGGAGGCCAGGCACGCGGCCTTCACGGGGCTTGACGAGGATGAGGAGTCGGGCACGGGCACCCATTTCGGGGGGTCGGTCCCGATCGAGAAGGCCAAAGGCGATGGGGTGATCCTGGCCTACGAGATGAACGGCGAGCCCCTCGCACCGGAGCACGGCTTCCCGCTGAGGGTTGTGGTTGGCGGCTACATAGGGGCCCGCAACGTCAAGTGGCTCTCTGGGATCTCGCTCCAGCAAGGCCCCTCGGACAACCACTACCAGGCCCGCGAGTACAAGCTTTTTCCGCCTGACGTTACCGAGGAGACGGTCGACTTCTCCGGGGGGGAGATGCTGGGAGAGATCCCGCTCAACTCCGTGGTTTGCGACCCGGGGGAAGGCGCGGTCCTCCCGGCCGGGCCCGGGCCGGTTCGGGGCTACGCCGTAGCGGGCGGTGCCAGACGCGTAGAGCGGGTAGAGGTCTCCTGCGATGGAGGAGAGTCCTGGGTGGAGGCGAGCCTCGAAAAGCACGGCGACCACGCCACGGCCTGGAGCTTCGGGGAGGCCGGCCTGAAGCTCGCACCGGGGGCCTGTCAGATAGTGGCCAGGGCCACGGATTCGGCAGACGGCACGCAACCCGAGACGGTCGAGGAGGTGTGGAACTTTCTCGGCTACGCCAACAACGCCTGGCACCGCGTGAACGTGCGGGCGGAAGGCTAGATAGACCGGCCCAGCTTCTCCAGAAGCCAGAGACGCGGTAGAGTTTTGTGTGTGCGACACGTGAGCACACGAAGTAGGAACGACCGATGAACGAAGGCGGGATTCTGACGCTGGGCGACGGAACCAGGGTGCCCGTGCGGCGTGTCAGGGTGGGAGACGCAGCCGCTTTGCAGCGGCTCGTCGGCCGGTCGAGCGACAGGTCCGTGGAGCTAAGGTTCTTCGGTCCCCTCAAGGCGCTCTCCGATGACATGGCCAGGCGCTTCGCCGACGTGGACGGTCGAGACAAGTTCGCGCTGGTGGCGCTGGATCCCGAGTATCCCGAGGAGATAGTCGGGGTCGTGCGCTACGCGCGGGAGGGCGACCAGGACGGGGCGGAATACGCAGCACTCATCGAGGACAGGTTCCAGGGCAAGGGCCTCGGTACCCGGTTGACGAGGTGCCTGATCGAAGCCGCCCGCGAGAACGGCATAGGGTATCTCTACGCCCTCGTCAAGCGCGAGAACGCCGATATGTTGAGGTTGCTCCGACACCTGGATTTCCCGGAGCGCAAGAGCTGGCAGGATGGAAACGAACGCGTGGAGATATACCTGGCCGGCTAGCCGATCTTCCTACGAGAAAGTTCGGCTGAAAAGGGCGAGGCGCCCGGTAGATGCCGGACGCCCCTGGGCTGGCGCTCTCGCTCTGGCGCTTAGACGCGCTCGAAGATCGCGGCTATACCCATGCCGCCGCCGATGCACAGCGTCACCAGGCCGTACTGGCCCCCGGTGCGGGCGAGGTGGTGCAGTATCTTGGCGGTGAGGACGGCGCCCGTTGCCCCGATGGGGTGTCCGAGGGCTATCGCTCCGCCAACCGGGTTCATCTTCTCCTCGGGTACCTCGAGCGTACGCTCCACCGCGATGGCGATAGAGGCGAAGGCCTCGTTGGCCTCGACGGCATCGAGGTCATCGACGGAGAGCCCGGCCTTCTTCAGGGCCAGCCTGGAGGCGGGGATCATACCCGTCCCCATCACCGAGGGGTCGACCCCTGCCACGGCG
The DNA here is from genome assembly GCA_036280905.1 of Rubrobacter sp. Taxonomy (GTDB): domain Bacteria; phylum Actinomycetota; class Rubrobacteria; order Rubrobacterales; family Rubrobacteraceae; genus Rubrobacter_D. Next base: position 13,369 of record DASUPX010000236.1, read on the forward strand.
GCGGAGACGAGCCTGCCGGCTACGGGCAAGCCCAGCTCCTCGGCCTTGCGCTCGCTCGAGACGAGCATCAGGGCCGCGCCGTCGTTGATGCCGGAGGCGTTGGCCGCCGTTACCGTGCCGCCGTCCTTCTTGAAGACCGGCTTGAGCTTCTGCAGGCCCTCCACGCTCGCGTTGGCGCGGATATGCTCGTCCGTGGTGAACTGTACGGTCTCCTTCTTCTTCTTGATCTCGACGGGCACGATCTGGCCGTCGAAGAGCTCTTCTTCGTGCGCCATGGCCGCCCGCTGGTGGCTTCTTACAGCGTAGGCATCGGAGTCCTCACGGGTTATGCCGAACTCCTCTGCCACGTTCTCGGCCGTGACGCCCATGTGATAGTCGTTGAACACGTCCCAGAGCCCGTCGAAGACCATATGGTCCTGTATCTCGGCCGATGGCATGCCCATCCTGTAGCCGTAGCGGCCCTTGTCCAGCAGGAAGGGTGCCCTGTCCATATTCTCGATACCGCCGGCCAGGACCACGTCGGCGTCGCCCAGGGCTATCTCCTGGGCCGCGGAGACTATGGCCTGCAGCCCCGAGCCGCACATCCTGTTGAGCGTCATGCCGGGAACCTCTACGGGGAGGCCGCTCTTGATACCCACCTGCCTGCCCGGGTTCATACCCTGGCCGGCGGAGAGGATGTTTCCTACTATGACCTGGTCGACCTGGTCGCCCTCGATGCCGGCGCGCGAGAGTACTTCCTTGCCGACAGTGGCGCCGAGGTCAGTGGCCGGCGTGTCCTTGAGCGAACCGCCGAAAGTTCCTATTCCCGTCCTGAGGGGCGTCGAGATGATGATCTCGCCGTTACCGTTACCGTTGCCGAAGCTCACCCTCTACTCCTTCCGTCTCTAAGTGATCACAGGATACATCAAAAAGACAAGGCCCGAACCACGTGGCTCGGACCCTGTTCTCGCCGCAAAGTGCCGCCCCAACCCTACTGGTTGGCCCTCCGCTGAGCCTCGTCGAGGTTGCCCCTGTAGTAGGAGAACATGGAGTTGAGAAAGTCCATGTAAGCCCCGAGCGACTCCTGGGCCAACGCCTGGGAGGCTTCCTGCTGCTTGCGCTGCTGCTCGATAAGGTCCTCCGAGAGCGCCCTGTTGTTCTCGGCCTGCGACCTCAGGTTGTTGATGACGCCGTTGAAGAAGTCCTGCGTCACCTGCGCGTTGAGTTCCTGCGCCGAGACGGACCGGTCCGCGATGGACTGGTAAGACTCCTTGAGCGCGTCGGCGAACTTCTCGGCCGCCTCGTTTACC
>DASUPX010000237.1:0-8275 GCA_036280905.1 Rubrobacter sp.
GGACGGGGTCTCCTATAGAATCCCGGTACAGGGTTCTGGAGCATGGGATGGATCTGCACATCAGGGGGTTTGCTTTGCCGCTGGATTACACTTATCGCATCAAGGTGCCGCACCGCACGGGGCAGTTGGCCAGGGTCGCCGGAACGATCTCAGATGGTGACGGCCTGATCGGGGACGTTACCACCATAAACGTGGGACGTGAGGCTTCGGTGCGTGAGATCACGCTAGAGGTGGATGACAAGGAGCAGGCCGAGCGGATAGTGGAGAAGCTGCGCGACCTGGAAGGCGTGGAGGTTCTCTGGGCGCGCGACCGGGCGCTCCTCAAACACGAGGGTGGGAAGCTCGTGATCGAATCGGCCCATCCCGTCAGAACGGTGCAGGACATGCGCGACGTGTACACCCCCGGCGTGGCGCGGGCCTGCCAGGCAATCTCCGAAGATCCAGCCCTGGCCCGCGAGCTGACCATGATCGGGCGCAGCGTCGCCATCTGCACGAACGGGACGAGGGTCCTTGGCCTGGGAGATATCGGGCCCGTAGCCTCCATGCCCGTGATGGAGGGCAAGGCCGTCTTCTACCACCAGCTCGCTGGCGTCTCCGCGATGCCCATCCTGATCGACACGAAAGACGTGAACGAGTTCGTCGAGACGGTGGTACGCATCTCGCCTACGTTCGGCGGCATACACCTGGAGGACATCTCGGCGCCTGAGTGCTTCGAGATAGAAGCCCGCCTGAAGGAGGCTCTCCCCCAGCCCGTCATGCACGACGACGTGCACGGCACGGCCGTGGTCACGCTCGCCGCGGTGCTCGTTGCCTGCCGCCACGCGGGGTTGACGCTCGAGGATGAGGTGGTTGGCCAGATCGGGCTCGGGGCAGCCGGCTACGGTATCGCGGCCCTGATGGTGGACGCGGGGGCCGAGCGGGTGCTCGGCTCCGACCCGAACCCGCTCAGCCACGAGCGCGCGGCCGCCAAAGGCATCGAGATCACCGACATGGAGACGGTCATGGCGGAGGCGGATCTCGTGGTGGCCACCACCGGCGTGCCGGGCCTTATCGAACCGGGAATGGTGCGCGAGGGGCAGGTGATCCTCGCGCTCACCAACCCATACCCGGAGATAGAGCCGAACGTGGCCCTGGGGGCGGGGGCCGCCTTCGCCGCCGACGGAAAGAGCGTCAACAACGTCCTGGGCTACCCGGGCATCTTCAGGGGCGCCCTGCTCTCGGGAGCAAGCCAGATCAACGCCGAGATGAAGCTAGCCACCGCCGAGGTACTGGCCTCCCTCACCACAGGCTCGGAGCTAGTCCCCGACGCCCTCGATCCGGACGTGCACCTGAAGGTGGCCAGCGCCGTGCGCGAGGCCGCCATAGAGAGCGGTGTCGCCCGCCTCGATCGGGCGCCGACGGGGTTGTAGGGGCGCTTCGCGAAGCGCCCCGGAACAGGATACCGGAGCCTTCCGCCAGGACGACCTCCCTACTCGCAGATGGCAAACACCTTGAACTGCCGCAGCGGCCCGCTATTGTTCCTTTGCGCCGCGTACCACTGCTTGGCGACGTCGCCGTCTCTGGTCTCTAGCGTCACCCCCGTGCCGTCCAGCGGGCCGCTCGCCCTCGTAAGAAGGTCATCGGGCGTTCCGCTCTGGACCACGCCACCGCCAAGGGCGCGCTTGCTGGACCCGCATCTGGCGAACGCCTCGCCGGTCTGGTCACTCTCGACCGAGAAGGCAGAGGCTTTGATCCTGGCCGAAGAATCCCCCGAGCAGATCGCGAACACCTTGAGGGTGCGCTGCTCTCCCGAAATGACTTCCACCGCGGCATACCATTGCTTGGCGACATCGCCCGTGACGGTCTGGGAGGTGAATCCGGTGCCGTCCAGAGGGCCGCTCGCCATCGTAACAATGTCATCGGGTGATCCGCTCTGGACCACACCGCCACCGAGGACGCGTCTGTTACCCGGACACACGGCGAATTCTTCGCCGAGATCTTGGCCGGGCTGGATCGTGATCGGAGTAGCCTCGATAGTGGCCGTGGAATTACTCGAGCAGATCGCGAACACCTTGAAGATGCGTTGCGTTGCGGTGAAGTTGTCCGCAGCGGCGTACCACTGCTTGGCGACGTCGCCGTCTCTGGTGTTCAGGGTCACCCCCGTGCCGTCCAGCGGGCCGCTCGCTGCCACGGAAATGCCGACGACAGCAGGACCGCTCTGAACTACGCCACCGCCAACGGCACGCTTGGTGCCAGGGCAAACGGCGAATGCCTCACCCGTTTGGCCGCTTTGGACCGTAAACTGGGTCGCCTCGATGGTGGCCCGGGTGGGGGTGGCGGCTCGTGCCTCTCCGGCGTCTAGCGCCACGCCCGCGATAACAGCAACTACTGCGGCACACGCGGCGCCCACCACTAGCACCGCCCACGCCCTGAGGTCGCCTGCCCTGGTCATGACTGCTCCTTTCCTCAACGAATCACTTTGCGCCCAGCATAACGTACTTTTGTTACAAAAGCGTCATGAGAACTGCTTCCGCCTTTTGAACGCGGAACCACGGCCCGGCAAGCCTGCGCGAGAAGCGTTCTAGGGGATTCGGTGCGCGCGAGTCTGGTGCTCTAATCACGCCGGTCGGGGTGCAAGCGCAGGGCGCGTCTTTGGAAAGAAGCCCGGTCCACCTTCATCTCCCCGCTCTCTTCGGCCCATCCGTGAAAGGCAACCGGTATCTTGAAGCGAGGCAAAACCAGTTCGAGCGCACGCGCCAGATCCTCGAATCTCGCAGGATCGGCCTCCGTGCGCACGAACGCCACCGGCCTGCGGCCGAACTCGCGGTCGGGTACGGGCACGACCACGGCCTCGTCGACGCCGTCCAGGCGGCAGAGGGCGTCTTCGATCTCCTCGGGTTGGATGTTCTCCCCGCCGGAGATGAAGAGGTTGTCCTTGCGACCCAGGACACGGAGGTAGCCGTTACCGCCCAGGTCTCCGAGGTCGCCGGTGCGGAACCAGCAGCCTGCATCAGAAGGAAGGTCTAGACTTTCGCCATCGACATAGCCCGCGAAGAGGGTTTCGCCGCGGACCAGGATCTCACCCCTCTCGGAAACCGAGACCTCACGATGGGGCAGCACGCGGCCCGAAGTACGGAGTTCCCCGGTCGAGGCGCCCGGTGGCGTCGTCGTGACCTGCGAGGCCATCTCGGTGAGGCCGTAGCTGGTGTGGATCGGCAGCCCGCGAGAGACGGCTTTATCAACAAGGGACGCCGCAACCGGTCCTCCACCCATCAGGACCGCCTTCAATCCGCCGAGTTCGTTGTTTTCGCGGAGTAGCCTCTGGAGCTGGGTGGAGACGAGCGAGACGTGGGTGGCGTCGAGGCTGGCGATGGACTCGCCGATCGGGCTTCCGTGTTCGGGAAGCGCGATCGTTGCTCCGGCGAGCAGGCATCGGAACAGGATCGAGAGTCCACCGACGTGATAGAGCGGCAGCGAGTGGAGCCACCTGTCACCAGGCCGGAGCGCGATGTTGGCGTTCGAACCTATCGCATTGTAGTAGTGGTTGCCGAAGGTGTGGAGCGTGGCCTTCGGGGTACCCGTGCTGCCGGAGGTGAAGATTATGGTCGCATGGCGCTCCAGGGGAATTTCAGCCGGTCCCGCACGTTGCCCGTCGACCTCGAGTAGGGATTCGGGCTTCGATCCGTGTAGTTCGGTGCCGGCCGTTCGCAGGAGTTCTTCGTCTTCGGAGATCAAAGCTTCGCAGGCGGCCTTCTCGAGGAGCTGCGCGACGCCTTTCGGTGGGAGACGGTCGCTGATGGGACAGGCCACGTGCCCGGCCCGGATCACGGCCAGCATCAGGATGACGTAACGCTCGTCTCTGGGCAGGTAGAGCGCCACCCTACTTCCTGGTTCCAGCTCCCGGAGGCGAAACGCGGCGGCCGAGACCCGGCCGTCCAGTTCCTCGTAGGTGATGGTGCTCTGCGGTCCGACGACGGCAGGCGCCTCCGGGGTGGAGAGGGCCGCCATCCGCAGGGGACAGGGTACGGATAGATCCTCGCTGCTCACGCCTCTATGTTAGCCCGAGCGACAGGTTCTCTGTTGCGAGCCTGTCCACGAAGTGGCGGTCGTGGGAGACGAAGAGCATGCCGCCGGGAAAATCTTCCAGCGCTTCAAGCAGCACGTCCTGGGTCTCTATATCCAGGTAGTTCGTCGGCTCGTCCAGGATGAGGAGGTTGTTGTCCCCGAGGATGATGCCGGCCAGGATCACCTTGGCCCGCTCGCCCGAGCTTAGCCTGGAGGCCCGCTTGTTTACGGTCTCCCGTCTTACCCCCATCCTGCCCATCACGGTCCTTGCGAGGGTCTCGTCGCACCCGGTCTTCGCGACCACCTGCAGCGCCGTATCGTCGGGCGGCACGCTCCTGGTGTCCTGGTCGAAGTAGCCCACGTTGGTAGAAGGAGAGAGACGGAGCTCCCCGCCGAGGGCCGGGAGCTCTCCCAGCACGGTACGCAGGAGCGCCGTCTTGCCCGAGCCGTTCGGCCCAAGGACAGCCAGCCTGTCCCCCGCCGAGACCTCGAACGAGAGCTCCCCGCACAACAGCCGTTTCTCCGAATAGCCGACGATGAGATTTTCGGCCCGCACGAGCCTCCGCGCCCTGGCTGACCCGAACTGTATCTTGACCGCGCTCTTCTCGAAGGGCTTCTCCGTTCTGGCGTTCTCCGCGGCCTCCTCCATCCTGCGCCGGGCGGCGAGCGAACGCTTCATGAGCTTCGCTGCCTTGTGGCTGACGAAGCCCTTGTCGGCAGCGCCACGCTTCTTTTTCTCGCCGGCGTACGACCATCTCTGGTAGTCCTGGGCCTGCCGCTGCAGCTTCCTGCTCAACTTCTGATTCTTCTCGTGCTTGCGCCATCCCTCTTCTTCGGCCTGCTCCCGCAGTTCCCTGAACGCGGTGTAGTCGCCAGGGTAGACTGTGAGCTCGCCGCGGTCGAGGTGGGCCACCTTGCTCGAGACGGCATCGAGGAAGCGCCGGTCGTGGGAGGCCACGAGATAGGCCGCATCCATCCCCGTGAGGTGTCCTTCGAGCCACTCGCGGGCCGAAACGTCCAGATGATTGGTCGGCTCGTCGAACAGGATGAGGTCGTGCTCCTCCAGCAGCAACCTCGCCAGCGCGAGCCGTACCCTCTGTCCCGCGGAGAGCTCGGAGACCCTTCGTCCCCAGAGCGGTTCGGGGAGACCAAGCCCCGCGAGCGTGGATTCGGTCCTCGACCTGAACTCGTAGCCGCCGGAGGTCTCGAAACGGTGCTGGGCCTCGCCGAGATCGGCCAGCAAGCTGGGAGCCTCCCCTCCAGGCTCGGCAAGCCTGGAGGAGAGCCGCTCGATAACCCGCTCGAGCTCGATCAGGGGCCCGAAAGGCTCGAGCGCCGCGTCCATGCAGGTGCGGTCGGGGTCCTGGTCCACATCCGCGAGATCCTGTTCGAGGTATCCGATGCGCGTGCCCCTGGCGAAGGAAACCTCGCCTGAGTCGGGCTCGAGCTTTCCTTTGAGGATCCGAAACAGGCTAGTCTTCCCCGCGCCGTTCTCGCCGACGAGCGAGATCCTATCCCCCGGATAGATGGTGAGGGAAACCTTTTCGAGTACCTTCTTGTCTGGGAAAGCTAACGAGACGTTGGTGAGTTGGGCGAGCATGGAAGGGTCCTTTGCGCTAGAGAAGAACGAGGAAAAACCTGTTGCAAAGGAAGCCCGCTACATGCCGGCAAGTATATCCCAGCGCCTATCTACCCGCCAGGGTGTGTTTGCTGGGGAGGGAGAACGCTATCTAGCAACCCGGAGCAAGAGCTCGGGATCCGGGCGGGACCGGGAGAGAACCGCCCTTCTACTTCAAGCGTTTCTTGATGGCGCTCTCTACCTTGCCCACACTATCTTTCGAACCGCTTGAGTCCTTGCCCTTCTTCCCGCCAGATATCTTGTCCTTGGCGGCCTTCTTCGCCGCACCTTCTATCTTCTTGCCTATGCCGCCCATGTCGTCCGCCCTTCGTCGGGGTGTTCATCTGTTCACATCATTACCCATCGATGCACGCGACCAACCATTGGGGCCAGCGTCCGACAGGGAGCTGGTCGGCAAATCTTCGACGCTCCGAAACCCTCGCAAGGTCGGCACGTAACGGGTTTACGTGGCATTGTTGCTCGCAGCGATAAACTCTCAGATCCCATGACGATCCCCACAAACGACAATTCTGTTCCGGGAGCGCATCCAGGCGGGAGTACGTCCGCCGTGGTCGAGACCAGGGGCCTCACCAAGACCTACGGCCAGGTGACGGCGTTGAAGGCCCTCGACCTCAGCGTGCGGAAGAACTCCATCTTCGGTTTTCTGGGGCCGAACGGGGCGGGAAAGTCAACGGCCATGAAGCTGTTGCTCGGGCTCGTGCGCCCGACCTCCGGCTCCGGCACCGTCTTCGGCAACGATATCGTCTCGGAGAGTTTCCGGATCCGCGCCAGGGTCGGCTACCTCGCCCAGAACCCACGCTTCTACGACCACATGACGGCACGCGAGACGCTGCGGTTCGTGGCGCGGTTCTTTTACTCGGGACCGGAGTCGGCCATCGAGCGGCGCGTCGAGGAGTCGCTCTCGCTCGTCGGGCTCTCCGACCGGGCCGACCGCAGGATCGCGGGCTTCTCGGGCGGGGAACTGCAGCGGCTGGGGCTCGCGCAGGCCCAGATTAACTTTCCTGACCTTCTGATCCTCGACGAACCAGCGGCCTCGCTTGACCCGATGGGGCGACGCGACGTGCTGGAGATCATGACGCGACTGCGCGACGAGCACGACACGACGATCTTCTACTCGACCCACATCCTCGATGACGTCCAGCGCGTCTCCGATTCGGTTGCGATCCTCGACCGCGGCAGGCTCCTCGCCCAGGCCCCGATAGACGAGCTCCTGACGGTCGGCGGGATAGGGGGCGCAGACTACGAGGTCTTACTCGATGGCGAGTCGGAGACCGTCATGGAGCAAGCGAGCGCACGTGTTCGCTCGCAAGGCTGGGTCTCCTCGCTCGACGAATCATCGGAGCCGGGTGGGGGACGTCGCTGGATCGTGAGGATCACGGACCAGCCTGCCGCCGAGGAGAACCTCCTGCGGGTGATACTGCAAACGCGGGGCGTGAACGTCACCGGCTTCGGCCGCAAGAGACAGAGCCTCGAGCAGGCTTTCTTCGACCAGATCGAGAAGGGCGGCGAGGATGAAGCCTAGGGATGCGCTGGAGTCAGACGGAGGCGGGATCGCCGAGGGCCGCGCAGAGGAGGCCGAAGAGCGGGCCGCCCTCGAACCGGTCGGGGGTACCCCGGGAGGATTCCGGAACCTCGTCGGCAAGGAGAACTCCGAGTGGACCGCGGGCCCTTCGCTGATGGCGCACGGCATAATCTGGTTGGTCATAGTGGCCCTGATCTCGGTGGCGATCGCCTATATCCGGGGCCAGATGGAGCCGGGATACACGCCCAAGGACATAAACGACGCCGGGGCGCTGATGTTCTTCGTCCTCGGGGCGGTTGCCTCGGTGATCGCCGTGGTCGCCAGAACTCAGGGCGCGATCGTAGGCGAGAAACAGCTCGGGACCGCGGCATGGGTCCTGAGCAAGCCCGCTTCGCGCAGGGCGTTCGTCCTGGCCAAACTCGCGGTCCACTTCCGGTGGCTCCTGGTGGTCGTGCTGCTCTTCCCGGCCGTGGCGTTCTACGGCCTGTTGACGGTCGTCTCCACACTTCCCCCGCCGCCGCTGCTCTTCCTGGGGGGGCTTGCGATTCTGGCGCTTGGCCTGCTCTTCTACCTCGCGCTCTCGCTGGCGCTCGGAACGATCTTCGAGAGCCGCGGGCCGCTGGCCGGGAGCGTTTTCGGGTTCATGGTCGCGGGGTTCATGATCGCCAGCTACGCCCCGTGGTTGACGGCGGCCTTCCCATGGTTGTTCTTCCAGTCCGGATACTACCTGGTAAGCCGGGGCGAGATCCCCACCTACGGCCTGATCTCCATCCCCGCCACAGCACTCTGGACCGTGCTGTTCGTCTTTCTAGCCCTGCGCGGTTTCGAACGCACCGAACTCTAGAAGATGCCCACCTCTTCGCGAAGGAGGTGGAACGGTGGCTCAGGCTACCAGAGGGCCCAGAGGTGTTGCAGAATAACGTTACCAGAACCCCACCGTGAGCATCGCTGCAGGGCCACAGGGTCGTACATCAACGAGATCCTCCGGACGTGAGCTTTCTTTGCCCCCGAAGACCAGCATATCCTGCACCCACACGGACGAGCCCTAGAGTACCTGCAGCTTTCCAACG